>CAZLOC010000036.1:0-17128 GCA_964560935.1 uncultured Anaerolineaceae bacterium
CCCGCATGCCTCCGACCTGCTTTTCGCTGAGATGATTGCCCACGCATGCGAACGCGGCAAGTCCGAGATCAACCTGGGACTGAGCGTCAACGCGGGCATCCGGCGCTTCAAGACCAAATGGGGCGGCATTCCTTATCTCAATTACGAATTCTGCGAATGCTACTACGGCCCGCCCGAAGGGCTTTCGATCCTGGAAATGATGCTGGGAGAGAAATTGTAAATATATTCCGTTGGTTGAGTAGGCGGCGTTCGTCCGCCGTATCGAAACCAACAATTTGCATAAATTCCTGAAATGTGGTCTCGATACGCCCCTCCAAGTGCATTTGGGGCCACTCGACCACCGGAAAGCCACATGAACCTTTTCTTCTGGTCCAATGACAAACCCCTGCGCATGCTCTGGCGCGTCGAGAAAGACGGGCGCGCCTGCCACCTGGTCGGCACTGCCCACTTCTTCCCCTACAGCTTCCGCCGGGCGTTCACCCGCCTGATGCGAGACGTCACAACCGTATTTTTCGAGGGCCCGCTCGACGAGGCCAGCTCTGCGCTCATCGCCGAGTACGGCCGGCAGGGTGACGGCGTTCCAACCTTCGTCGATGCCCTCACGCCTGAAACCGTTGCAGAAATCGACCGCATCCTGCGCGACCGTCTTGACGGTCAAACCGGCCAGGCTTGGCTTCTGTCGCTGGTGGAACGCAAGCCAGTTTATTTCGAATCCTTCACGCAGGGCGTGCGTCCCTGGGCAGCCTTTTTCTCCATCTGGCAGACCTACCTCGGCTGGAAATACTCGATGGACATGGAAGGCTACCAAGTCGCATGCAAGCTGCGCAAAAGCGTCCATTTCCTCGAAACGCTGGAGGAACAACTGGCTGTGCTCGATAACATCCCGCTGGAGCGCATCGCCCGGCAGTTGAACGACGTCAAGAACTGGGCCGTTTACAAAAACGAGTACGTGAGCACCTTCCTCGACGGCGACCTGGAGAAAATGGTAACGCTGACCGCCCGCTTTGCCACCCGCGGTCCCGTTGTGGTCGGCGACCGTGACCGCATCTTCTTCGAGCGCATGCAACCGTTCCTTGCGCATGAAGACGTGCTGGCCTTCGTCGGCTTTCCGCACATTCCCGGCGTAACCCGGCTCTTCCTGGAAGACGGCTTCACCGTGGCACAAGTGAGCGCATGATCACACCCGACGAACGCGCGTTCATCGCCGAACACGCCTACGTGCCGGAGCACCTGCCGCACTACGTCAACGCCATCTCGCGCACCGAGCCATACCTGATCGGCGATTTTGTTGTTCACGTTGCCGGTACGCAACTGGTCTTCGTCGGCTATCCGTTGAAAGGAAATTTCAATGAAACCCAGCTGCTTGAAGCGCTCGACGAGGCTAAAGCGCGCTTCGAGCCGTCCCTGATCTCCATCCTGGCTCCTGCGCTTCCACCCACGCTCGAGGCCTGCGAGCCGTCCCCGCTGGACGAATACTACCGCCTGAGCCTGTTACCCCTGCGCATCCCTAAGAAGACGCGCAACATGCTGACGCGGGCACGCCGCGAGGTATCCGTAAAGATCGGAGAGTTTGGCCGCGAGCACAAGCGGCTGGTCAAAGAGTTTATCGGCACGCATGAGCTTGGAGACGCAACCCGCTTCATCTTCGATCGGGCGTCCGAATACGCCAAATGCGAGACGGCGCTCGTCTTCAATGCGCGCACCCGGGGCGGTGACCTGGTCGCGTTCGATGTCGCGGAGTTTGGCGCACAGGAATATGCCTTCTATATGTTCAACTTCCGCTCGCACAAATACCAGGTTCCGGGCGTTTCTGACTTATTGCTGGCATACGTCATCGCGCAGGCAAAGACACAAGGGAAGCTATATATCAATTTAGGTTTGGGCATCGACCCGGGCATCGCCTTCTTCAAGAAGAAATGGGGCGCAACGCCCTTCCTGAAATACGTCACTTGCGCGCAGGAATCCGGGACACAGGGATCGTGGAGCGAAGTGTTTGATCGCTTCTCAAAGTTGTGACATGTTTCAATGAACTCCATTAGAAGCTGGCTCTACATCGGGAAATACCGCGATACCCTTGACATTGCCCTCCTTGCGAGACACAAGATCGGGGCAATGCTCCAATTGGCCGAAGCAGTCAAGCACCCCGATATTGAGTCGCTTTATCTGCCGGTAGAAGATGGCATCCCCTTAGCGCATCACCACCTGCAACAAGGCATAGACTTCGTGCTAAGTCAAAAACGTCTTGGGCGCAATGTGCTGGTAGCATGTGGGGCAGGGATGAGCCGCTCCGCCGCCTTTGCAGTTGCGGTGTTGAAAGAAGATGAGAGCTTGGGCTTACTGGACGCGCTTCAGGCCGTCAAAAGCCATCACCCCGACACGATGATCCATCCGGCGCTTTGGGAATCGCTTTGTGCTTTTTACCGGGAAAATGTTCCTTTTCACAGCGCATTGAGCACAATGATTTCCATTGAATGAAGGTAAATCTAGCTACCTGAAACTTTCAATTTTCAACCTGCTGTCGGTGGTCGAGTACCGCGAAGCGGAGTATCGCCCGTCCTGGCGTTCCGGGCCAGGGAGACCACCAATTTCAAGGCTTTTTTGGCTATTTTGGTCTCGATATGGCGGAAAAAACACCGCCTACTCGACCAACGAAGTACTTTTTCACCTTACCATTTCCGGAAATACAATGAAAAATATGGACACAAGCATATCGACAAAGAATGGCATTATCACCATCCGCCCCGCTAAGGAAGCGGATGCACAAGCCTTCCACACTTTACGCCTGGAAGCCTTGAAAGGTCACCCAATCGCTTTCAGCGCCGACTACGAAGTCAATGCAGCGCGGCCCGTTTCATATTGGGAAGATCGCATGCGCGAACTGGGCGAAGGCGGCACGATCTACTTCGCCACTGACCAGGATGGTCTGGTCGGCACGTGTGGCATCCATCGCGGCGAATCGCCCAAGACCCGCCACAGCGCGTTCGTCTGGGGAGTCTACGTCAGGCCGGCTTGGCGTGGCCTGGGGATCGCTGAGGCCCTGATCAACGCTTGCCTGGCATGGGGACGCACGCATGAAGTCACCATCGCCAAATTGGGTGTTGCCACGAACAACACGGCCGCTATCCGCTGCTATACTCGCTGTGGCTTCACAGTCTATGGATTGGAACCGAGCGCGCTGTACTACGACGGCGTGATGTACGACGAGTTGTTGATGGCGCGATCGATAGAAACATAGACAATGCCCTCGACTTACGCGACCAGTTCGACCAGCGCCAACCACTCCCCTGATTTATCATCGCGCGTCACGCTCTCCACTACTATATTTCCCTTTTCCACCAAACGCTTGACTGTCCGTTCCGTGATTGCATTCCCCCAGCGGAACAACTTGTTCACATCCCGCATCTGCGCCGCACCCACCGATTGGAAATACAGCTCTAAAAGTTTCGCCCGCGCTTCGGCTTCACCAATATGCCGTGCTTTCTCAGATAAATCAGGGTAATAGCGCGCGGTAATCTCGTAGATGAAGGCATAGTTCCATGAACCAGCCTGGGCTACGCCGATCGGTAATATCTTGAAGTCAGCTTGCAGGATTTCGAGCGCCTTGTTGAACTCCGAGTCCCTGGCGTTACTCATGCGCGCCAGGCGGCGCAGGTCAATGGTGTGCAACGGACCGTTATCCAGGATGGCTTCGTAGACTTGCTTCGCGCCCTGCGGCAGGCGGCCGTCTTCGTATGGGATCAGGTAATCTTCCCGGTAATCCCCATAATTCTCGGTCAGCGCGTAGAAGTAGGGCGCAATTTCCAGCGAGATGATGGTCGCTTTGCGGCGCAGCACCTTGGCGTAATACCAGATGCGCTGGTCGAGCGCATTATCCTTCCAGCCCCAGGTGACGTGGCCGGGATCGTCGTGCTCGTTGGGAACAGGCCGGTCGCCTGCGACGGCAGTCCACAGGCTGGGGAAATCGATCCCTTTGATCGGCCAAAAATAGATGAAGCCGCGAGAATTGACAAGATCCAGCGCCTGGAATGGGGTAGCAAGTTTTGGATGCGGAGGCAGGTTGAAGGTCCGTGCACGCTGCGCTTTGAGAAGATCCAGGTTAAGAGTTGGCATATCGGGTATTGTAGTCCAATCGTGTCTGAATGTTCAAGTCCACAAGTAATTCGTTGGTCGAGCGATGCCCTGAGCCGCTGCGTTGAGCTTGTCGAAACGTTGTCGAAGGATAGGCAGCGGTCTCGATGCTCCGCTTCGCGGTACTCGACCAACGCCTCCAGGAAAATATCAGGTAACTGCATCAAAACTCACTATAATAGAAGTATCCATGAAAACGCTACCCACTCCTGGTCTGAAGACGCTGCAAACGGCCATATTCTTCGTCTCGCAGCCGTTTTTCATCATGGGGTTACTGCTGCCAATTTATGGCAAAGGCATGGGGGCCAATGCGGTCGAGATCGGCCTGATCTTTTCAGCATTTTCCATCATGACCATCCTGATGCGACCGGTGGTAGGTTGGGCGCTGGATCATTTTGGGCGGCGTCCGTTCTTCGTAATGGGGATGCTGGCTTACGCATTGACGATGGTGGCTTTTGCCTTCAGCGAGCAGGTTTGGAGCATGGTAGCGGCGCGTTTTCTACAGGGAGCGGCATCGGCCTTCACCTGGCTCGCGGCCAACGCCATCATCGCAGATATGACAACCGAAAGCAACCGGGCCAGGGCCTTTGGCGGACTGGCGCAGGCCAGTAGCAGGGGCTCGATCATCGGCGCTTTTCTTACTTTCACGTTATACAACGCGCAGCCCCTGGTGGAAAGCCTTGGAGAGGCTGGCATTAAAGAGATGCTGTTCCTGGCCTTTGCAGGATTTTCACTGGTGGCTTTCTTCATCGCCTTGCTACGCTTACCCGAAACCAATCGCCACATTTCGAATGAGCCGCGTCAACCGATTGTATGGTCACGCGCATGGTTCTTGTTGTTGCTAGTGACCCTGGTCACTGCCGCGGCCTGGAGCATGACCTCGCCCATCCTGATCCTGTTCCTGCAAGATAAACTACAACTTGGCATCGATGTGATCGCCTGGGCCTTCCTGCCCTCGGGCCTGATCTGGGCTACCCTGCCCTCCCAATTGGGCCGCCTAGCCGACCGCTTCGGACGCAAGCCGCTCATGATCCTTGGCCTGGTCGTTTCAGCCTTGACAATGTTCATCTTGCCCTCGCTGACGAGCATTTTAGGACTGGCCATCCTTTGGTCTGTGCTGGCGCTGTGTTTTGCAGCGGGCGACCCGGCTGAGCAGGCCCTGGTGGCCGAGTTAACCGGCAGTGACCAGCATGGACAGGCTTACGGCTTTTATGTGATGGCCTCTGACATTGGCGCTGCGCTTGGGCCGCTGGGAGGTGGCTGGCTGTACGACAACATCAACTCGTCCGCACCATTCGTTGCCAATGGTGTTATTCTGGCATTGTGTGGTCTGGTCCTATTTTTCTTCCTCCATATTCCCAGAACCGTCCAAGTGGGTGTCAAACCATAAGCAACTATGCTGATACAATTCCACCAAGCACAGCAGGTATGAAAGCAGACATCCGAATCTTCAAAGATAGTGAGGCCATGAGCATTGCCGCGGCGGACGTTTTCGTCCAGGAGGCGGCGCTGGCCGTTCGAGCGTGTGGGCGATTTCTGGTCGCGCTCTCTGGCGGGAGCACACCCTCCGGGCTGTATCGCCTTTTAGCGAGTGAGCCATATCGTAGCCGGGTCGATTGGGAGCAGGCCTTCGTTTTCTGGGGTGACGAGCGTTGCGTCCCGCCGGATGACGAGGGCAGCAATTACCATCAGGTGCGTGAGGACTTATTGAAATATGTCCCGATCTCTGACGGGAACGTTCAACGCATCAAAGGCGAACTCAAGCCTGTTGAGGCATCCGATGATTATGCGCAAGTCCTGAAACGCTTCGCTGCTCCCGGCCTTGACTGGCCGCGCTTCGATTTCGTGCTGCTGGGCATGGGCGAGGACGGGCATACGGCTTCGCTTTTCCCCGGCTCGAACGTGGAAGCTACCTCCCCCACCCTGGCTGTGACCGCAGATTATCAAGGCCGCCCGGCGAATCGAATTACACTCACGCCTTTGGTATTCAACAGCGCACGGAAGGTTGTATTTCTGGTCACCGGGGAGGACAAAGCTGTAACCTTGAGCCGTGTGTTAAGCGACGTATTCATGCCAGAGCAATATCCCGCCCAACGCATCCAGCCCACAGATGGACAGCTGATCTGGCTGGTGGATGAAAGAGCGGCCAGTAAATTGTGACAACATGTCACTGCGAGCCGATTTGTGGCGAAGCAGTCTCCCGTTTAGCAGGCAGACCTGACCATCAGGAGATTGCCACGCCCCGCTTCCCCGGTGGGGAAGATAACGCGGGGCTCGCAATGACATCAAATTAGTGATTATAGGAATTTTATGAGCAATCGTATCCCCACCTCCATCGTTATCTTTGGCGCATCCGGTGATTTGACACAACGGAAGTTAATTCCATCTTTCTTTAATTTGTTCCTTAAGAGAAAAACACCTAAAAATCTCAACATCGTGGGTTACGGCTGGACTCCCTTCACCCACGAGCAATTCCGCGAACATTTACACCAAGGGTTGATGAAATATGCCAGCTATAAGTTCACAGATGAAGAATGGTCCCTGTTTGCCCCACACCTGTACTACCACCAGGGAAAATATGACGACCAGGCCGGGTTCGAAAAGCTGGCCGTTCGACTGAGTACGCTTGAAGAAGGCAGCGCGAACCGCTTGTACTACATGGCGATTCCGCCCAGTATTTTTCCAGCCACCATTTCCAATCTCAATGCCACCCAGCAATTAAAAGAAAACGGCGGCTGGCGGCGTGTGGTGGTCGAAAAACCTTTTGGCACCGACCTGAGATCCGCCAGGGAACTCAACATCCATCTCCACAAAGTGCTCAACGAAAAACAGGTCTATCGCATCGACCATTACCTCGGCAAGGAGACCGTGCAGAACATCCTGTTCACGCGCTTTGCCAATACCATCTTTGAACCCTTGTGGAACCGCAATTACATTGACTCTGTCCAGATCACTGTGGCGGAAGAGGTTGGCGTAGGACACCGCGGGGGCTATTATGACGGGGTGGGTGTGGTGCGGGATATGTTCCAGAATCACCTGCTGCAACTGGTGACCTTGGTCGCGATGGAGCCGCCCGCTTCGTTCAACGCCGATGCGTTGCGCAACGAAAAAGTCAAGGTATTAAGCGCCGTCCAACCGGTCAACGGCAAGTCGGTGGCGTACAACACTGTCCGTGCGCAATATCGCGGCTATCGCGATGAAATGGATGTCAAGAAAGATTCGACCACACCTACCTACGCCGCACTACGTCTCTTCATCAACAACTGGCGCTGGCAGGGCGTCCCTTTCTATCTGCGCTCCGGCAAGAACATGACTGAAAAACAAACGCAGATCATCATTCGCTTTAAAGAGCCACCCTTGGCCATGTTTCCCCTGCCGCCCGGCAATAAGATGACCGCCAACATGCTGGTACTCTACCTGCAACCCGATGAAGGCGTACACCTGCGCTTCGAGGCCAAAGCGCCCGACACGGTCGCTGAGACGCGCTCTGTGGATATGGAATTCCACTACGCCGAAGCCTTCGGTCCAACCGCCATCCCCGAAGCCTACGAGCGCCTGCTGTTGGATGCCCTGCAAGGGGACGCCGCCCTGTTCACCCGCGCAGACGAGGTGGAAATGGCCTGGAGCCTGATCGATCCAATTCTAAAAGCCTGGGATACGGACCAGACTCCGCCCCTGGCTGAATACGAACCCGGGAGTTGGGGACCCAGCGAAGCCAACGCCCTGCTCTCCAAAGACGGGCGCAATTGGATGCACGAAGAAGCCAGTCACATGTTGGATGATTGATTTGAATTGTTAGTGCCCGAACAGTGCAATTTTGATTGATGGATTTCCCTTTGCATGCTGTATTTTCATCAATCATTATCATGCTGTCTGGGTACTAGTAGAGCCCAACGTTTACAGACTTTTACAGACGTTGACAACATGACGTTGGTTCAAAAATCTGATCCCCTGCGGGGATGATAAGACTTTTGACTCCAGGAGTATTCAAACTGATATTGTGAGCATAACAATGTAAATTCAGTAAATCACGATTCTCATGTCACTCTCCCGAAGGACATCGGGACGATGTGAGCGAGCGTTCGTTGCGAGCGAAGAGTCTAGGCGCAAAATATGGGAGATTCTTCGTCGCCAGAAGAACGCTGGCTCCTCACGCGTGCCTGCGCACGGTGCAGGCAGAATGACAAACCTGTGATTTACTGAAATTCATTTCGCCAGATACGGCAGTAGTTGCACTGCCTGTAGGCCAAAAACTAGCCAAGTGGACAGGATGAACCTGTACCTCAGATAGTTGTAAATAATTCATTAATGATTAAACTTTTAACAGATTTATGCGTATATATCTTTGTAATCAAACAAGAAAAGGAGAATGCACACATGAAGCGTTTGTTAGTTATATCTTTTTTTATAATTTTGGGAGTTCTGCTAACCGCCTGTGGGAATGGCGGTGAAGAGGCTGCCGTAAGCACGCCCATTCCAACGGTTGTTGCCGAAAACGTCATTGTCGCCGAAGGACGCCTTGAGCCTATCCGTTACGCGGATATCGCCTTCAACGCCAACGGCACAGTCAGCGAAGTGCTGGTAACTGAAGGCGAACAGGTTACTGAAGGGCAGGTCATCGCCCGCCTGGAGAACAGCGAAGCCAAGCAAGCGGAAGTTGCCAAGGCCGAGGAAGATTTCCTGCTGGCTCAACGAGTCTTCGATAGCGCCCAAGCGACCGCACTAGGCAAGCTGGCAAATGCGCACGAAGCCGTGCGCAAAGCACAGCATGAATTCGACAACTTCGATATCCCCTCAGACCTGAGAGACATGGGTACTCGTGAAGCCTTGAGCTACACGGCTGGCAAGCTGGAAGAAGCACGCACCAACTTTGAACCATACAAGTATCTCGAAGAGCGTCTCGAATGGGAACTCAAACGGGAAAACCCCAATAACCCTCAAGTCTATCGCAACACCGCCAAGATATACAAAAAGAGATTGGACGACGCCTGGGCTGAATACAACAAAGCCATCAAATGGACAACGCTGGAGTCTGCTCTCGAGAGTGCGCAATCCGAAATGACGCAAGCTCAGAAAGAATACGACATCCTGTCAAGCGGGAGTGATGCCGGGGAGAAAGCCGTGGCAGAAGCGCAGTATGAAGCTGCGCGCGCCAACCTGGCAGCCGCGCGCGCTGCGCTCGCGGACGTCGAACTGAGCGCTCCTTTTGATGGAACGGTGGCAGGCCTGAAGGTCAAGAGCGGCGAATCGGTCACCCCGGGGCAGATTGCCGCCAGCGTAGCGGATTTCTCCGGCTGGATCGTCAAGACCACCGACCTGACTGAACTGGATGTTGTGGATATCGCAGAAGGCCAGGCGGTCAACATCACGCTGGATGCCATCCCCGATGCAACCCTGGATGGCAAGATAGAATCCATCGGACAGAATTTCTCTGAAAAACAAGGTGATATTGTTTATGAAGTCACCGTCGAGTTGACTGAGGCATTGCCCAACATGCGCTGGGGCATGACCGCAGAAGTAAAGTTCAGCAAGTAAATCCCACATCTCTTCTCCATTGTCCTGCTACTGTTTTCAGTAGCAGGACAGAGGCAGGTAATCATGATCAACCTTCCTTTCGTCAAATCCAACAATGGATCAGTAAAGGACGGCAGTACCCAGCAGTCTATCATCGAACTGCGGGATGTGCAAAAATCCTATACGTCCGCAGCAGGAGAATTTCGCGCACTCAGAGGCATAAACTTGCAGATCAATGCAGGTGAGTTCGTCAGCATTATCGGCAAATCGGGTAGCGGCAAATCCACATTGCTGAATATGGTCACTGGCATCGATAGACCGACGGCAGGCGAAGTCCTTGTGAACGGGACAGCCGTCCACAAATTGGATGAAAACCAGTTGGCGGGTTGGCGTGGTGGCAGTATGGGCATTATCTTTCAATTCTTCCAGTTGTTACCTGCGCTCAGTCTCATGCAGAACGTTATCCTGCCGATGGATTTGGCCGGGATTTATAAACCTCGGGAGAGGCGTGAGCGCGCCGAGCACCTGTTGGAAATCGTCGACCTGGCCGACCAGATGCATAAATTGCCAAGCATGGTCTCCGGTGGACAGCAACAACGTGCAGCCATGGCGCGAGCGCTCGCCAACGATCCGCCTATCATTATCGCCGATGAGCCGACCGGGAACCTGGACTCAAAGACCGCCGCAACCGTGTTCAATTTGTTCAACAGCCTCGTTGAACAGGGCAAGACCATCATCATTGTCACGCATGATAGCAGCCTGGCCCGGCGCGCACACAGGACAGCACTGATCACCGATGGCGAAATCGTCAATGAATATGTTGCCAAAGCCCTGCCTACCCTGACACACGAACAACTCCTGGCGGCCACGCACAAAGTTATGCCGCGCCAATACGAACCCGGAGCGATGATCCTGACAGAAGGCAAAGATAACGACAAGTTTTACATTGTGTCAAAGGGAATCGTGGAAGTCGTGTTACCTCGCCCCAACCAGTCAGATGTAGTTATTCTGCAATTGGGCCCCGGCAAGTACTTTGGAGAGATTGCATTCTTCCATGGTGAAAAGAGTAGAGCATCTGTCCGTGCTGCAGAAAGCAACCCGGTTGAAGTGTTGACCATGGATTATGAAACCTTGAACGCCTTGTTGAACGAATCCGAGCCAACACGCGAGGCCTTGCACCAAGCCGCTGATCAACACGAGCAAGAAAATATTGAGAAGCGCAGAAAGCTCTCTTAGAGCCTTCTTCAGGAGTTGATGATGGGCGTCATCTGGCACAAAATCTGGTTCGACCTGTGGAATAACAAGACTCGCACTTTGCTTGCAATTTTAAGTATTGCTGCAGGAGTATTTGCTGTAGGCGCCATCTTCGGGATGAGCGATATGCTACTGACGAACATGGACAAATCCCATCGCGCAGTCCTTCCAACCCATATCAATGTGGTCCTCGACGAGGCGGTTGACCGCGAGGTCATTCTCAACCTTAAGGATGTTCCTGGCGTTGAGGATGTGGAACCGTATAACTCGGTCAGTTTAACGTATAAATTGCGCCCGCAAGACGATTGGCGTCAAGGCGTAATCCAAATGCGCGATAATTATGATGCCCAAAAATATGAATTGCTTCAATTGCGGGCAGGCCGTTGGCCAGATGGCAAAAACGAGGTCAGCATTGAACGGATGGCAGCCCAGTTCTTGAACATTGGGATTGGTGATGAGGTCATCTTCAAGATCGAGGATAAAGAACGAGTCATCCCCATCACTGGTTTGATCCGTCATCCCTTTGTACCGCCGCCGCAGTTCCAGGATCTGGCTTTCTTTTTCATGGACGGCGCGGGCATGGAACGCTTGAATATACCGGCTGGCAAATTCAGTTCATTTTACGTGCGTGTCACGCCGTATAGTTCTGATTATTCTAAAGAAGTTGCTACGGCAATCAAGGAAAAACTGTCCAAACAAAATATTCGTATTGCTGCCTTTGTGTACGAAGACCCTAACAAACACTGGGGTCGGACCTTTTTCGATGGCATCACGTTGGTCCAGGAGCTCCTGGCAGTGATCTGTGTCATCATCAGCGCGATTCTGGTCTACAACACGCTTTCCAACTTGATCACCCAACAGACGGACCAGATTGGCATCCTGAAAGCTATCGGTGGCAGGACTCGTACCATCATAGGTATTTACCTTGTCAGCACCCTTGTCTATGGAACGCTGGCATTATTAATTGCCCTGCCCCTGGGAGCAATTGTAGCCTTTATCCTGACCAAGTCATTTTTGAACCTGTTCAACATTGATTTCGACTCGTTCCAGTATTCGAACCAAGCCATCATGTTCCAGGCTTTATCTGCCCTGGCAGCTCCGCTTTTGGCGGGATTACCACCCATTATAAAAGGCGCGCGGATCACCGTTCGCGAGGCGATTGCCAGTTACGGTCTGGGTGGCGACTACCATTCCGGTTGGCTCGACCGCGTTGTTGAGGGCATCGGCCAACGCTGGTTGCCGTCATACTATGCGCAATCGCTTGGGAATATGTTCCGGCATAAAGGGCGTTTGCTGATGACGCAACTGGTGCTGGTCGCCGCAGGTAGTGCCTTCCTGATGGTGATGAGTCTTAACTCCTCAATCGCATTGACACTGGATAAATTTTTCCAGCGTCAAGATTATGAAAGCGTACTCTACTTTGGCAAGAACCAAAGAGTGGACCGTGTCACAACATACGCCCAGTCTATCCAGGGGGTGGAACAGGTTGAACTGCGCCTGATCCAGGGCGCAAGCATGTACGTGGAAGGCCAACTGGTGAAAGAAGCCGGGATCGGCGCAAACATCAAAGGCATCCCTGAAAACAGTGATTTTTTCAAGCCGCTGATCGTTGCTGGCCGCTGGTTAGCGCCTGGTGATGGCCCCGCAGTTGTGATTTCCCGCGACACTGCCAAGAAGAACGATATCCATGTGGGTGATAGAGTCACATTGAACCTGGGCGAGATGGGTGAAGATGAATGGCTTGTAATCGGTCTATACGAGCCGGTTTTTGTGGGAACTTACAATGTAGATACAATCTATGCGCCGCTTGATGCTTTATACAACACTTCCAAGAAATACGACCAGGGCAGTGAATTGTTGATCCGCACCACTTCGACCGAGGCCGAGTTTACCTCCACTGTCACCGAAAATCTCAAGGATTTGTTTGAGAGTCACAGCATGAAAGTGGTCGACAGCCAGACCCAGGCTGCGTTGCGTACAACCAACGAGTGGCAGTTCAGTATCGTTACCTCGATGTTACTGGCGCTCTCGATCATCGTTGCCATCGTCGGTGGCATCGCTCTGATGGGCGCGCTCTCGATTGGTGTAATCGAACGAACCAAAGAGATCGGCGTGTTGCGAGCCATCGGGGCACGCTCGCCCATTATCCTAGGTATGTTCGTGATGGAAGGCATTTTCCAGGGTGGTTTGAGTTGGCTGATCTCGATCCCGATTTCATTCCTGGCCAGCCCACCTGTAGCAAGCGCGCTGGGACATGCCATGTTCGGCGCAACTTTGGATTATCAATATAACTGGATCGCTGTTGTTATATGGTTTGGCATTATCGTATTCATTTCAGCATTGGCTTCGATATTTCCTGCTCGTGGAGCAATCCGTATCAGCGTACGCGACAGTCTGGCTTATGCGTAAAACCTTTTGGAGGAAGCATTATGTGGACATTACCTTTTACTAAGAATGCAAGCGATAAAAACGACGTTGCTGGTCCGAATGGAAATCATTCCATTATTGAATTACGAAATGTGACTAAGAATTACAAAACCGCTGTGGGTGACTTTCCGGCGCTCAAGAGTGTGGATCTGCAAATTCAAGCCGGTGAGTTTGTCAGCGTGATCGGTAAATCGGGCAGTGGAAAATCCACGCTGCTTAACATGGTCACCGGCATCGACCGCCCAACCGACGGGGAAGTCTTTGTCAACGAAACAGCTGTCCATGAATTGAATGAAAACCGCATGGCACGCTGGCGTGGCAAGAACCTGGGGATCGTGTTCCAGTTCTTCCAATTGCTGCCAACGATTTCCATCGTTGAAAACATCATGCTCCCTATGGACTTTTGCCGCACGTATCCGATGCGTGAGCGCGAAAAGCGCGCCATGGAATTACTGGACCTGGTGGAACTTGCCGACCATGCCTACAAGCTGCCGACCGCGCTCTCTGGCGGTCAGCAGCAACGCGTGGCCATCGCGCGCGCACTGGCCAACGACCCCCCCATCGTCATTGCGGACGAGCCAACCGGCAACCTTGACTCGAAAACGGCGGACAGCGTATTCCAATTGTTCAACGACCTCGTCGCGCAGGGAAAGACCATCATTGTCGTCACCCATGATAGCGGGCTGGCAAAACGCACCCACCGCACGGCGCTCATCGCGGATGGAGAGATCGTCAACGAATATGTCGCCAGAGCGATGCCTTCCCTTTCCCATGACCAGTTGCTGGAGGCAAGCCGTACTGCCACCCTACAGCATTATGAAGCCGGCTCCATGATCGTGTCTGAAGGCAAGGATGCAAACGCGTTTTATATCGTTTCTACAGGCACTGTGGAAGTAGTTTTACCGCGACAGAACCAGTCAGATGTGATCGTGGTGCAACTCAGGCCGGGCAAGTATTTCGGCGAAATGGAATTCTTCCACGAGCGCCGGAACAGGGCTTCGGTCCGCGCGTATGAAAACGGACCAGTCGAGGTGCTCGCCATCAGCTATGACAAACTCAACGAATTGCTGGGCGAGTCCGAGGTCGCGCGTGAGGCGCTGCATCAGGCCGCCAATCAGCACGAGCAGGAAAACATCCAGAAGCGAGGCTCGTCATGATCAGCAGCCGCTGGAAAAAGGTCTGGGCGGATTTTTGGGGCAACAAATCCCGCACCATCCTGACCATCATCACGATCGCAGTTGGGACCTTCGCGGTTGGCTTTAACAATAACCTGGGCGTTTACATGAGTGAAAGCATGGAAAGCGACTACCTCTCGTCTAACCCGTCGGAGGCGGAAATCTATGCTTCTCCATTGGATGAGGACAGTGTAAAGATTGCGCGTGAGATGCCAGGCGTGAATGCAGTGGAAGGCCGCAGCACCACCAGCGGGCAGTTGATTCATACGGATGGCAAGAAGATTTCCATCCAGTTCACCGCGATCGAGAATCCTTATGACCTAACTGTGAACACGCTCAAACCATTGCAAGATGAATCAGGTATCCCGCCCCTCTACGATAAAGAAGTGCTGATCGATTCATCTGCTGCATCACTTGGCTACAAGCCTGGCGATATTCTAGTGATTGAACTAGACGACGGAAAACAGCGCGAATTACGCCTGGGAGGGTATATGCATAATGCGACAGGTTTTCCGTATAATCTGGCGGAGACTATGAGCGCTTTTGTCACACCAGAAACCATGGAATGGCTCGGCGGCTCACGAAACTACAATATGCTGGCCGTGAGCGTGGCCGAAAATCCGACAGATCAGGAACATGTCACCCAGGTGGCGCAAACTGTTGCGGATCGCCTCGAGCGCAGCGGTGCAACTGTCTACTTCGTGAATATCTACCAGCCAGGCCATCATTTTGCATACAGTATTTCACAGGGCATGTTTTTCATCCTTGGTGTGTTGGGGTGGATGACAGTATTGTTAAGCGGGTTTTTGATCGTCAATACCATCACTGCCCTGATGACACAACAAACACGCCAGATTGGTATTATGAAAGCCACCGGCGGTGGAAATTTACAGATCTTTGGGTTGTATGTTGTTTTGATCCTGGGCTTTGGGCTGGTCGCGCTAGGGATTGCCATTCCGTTGGCGAACGCTGCAGCGCAGAATATTGGCGCAGGCATGGCGGCCTGGTTGAACTTTTATCCATCCCCATATCGAGGCTATCCTTCGACGCTGATACAACAGATCATCGTTTCATTGGTCGTTCCTGTATTAGCAGCCATGTGGCCAGTGTATAACAGCGTGCGTATCACTGTCCGCGAGGCGATCAGCGATTATGGCATCGGCAGCGGCACAAAGATTAAGGACACGTCGATTAAAAAGAGGAACCTTCTCATCCCGCGCCCGATCCGTCTTTCCCTGCGGAACGCCATCCGTCGCAAGGCGCGCCTTGCCTTGACCCTGTTCACGCTTGTGTTGGCCGGCGCGGTATTTATTGGCGTCTACAACCTGTGGGCCTCGTTCGACAAGGTCATAGAAGACATCCAGGGTTACTTCCTGGCAGATATCAACATCAGCTTTAACCGCTCCTATCGTTTCGATAAAGTGGCCGCCATGGCAGAGGGAATCCCCGGCGTGGAGAGTGTGGAAGGCTGGCTGGAATATCCAGGGACATTGATTAGCGATAAAGAAGAAGCCGGTACCCAAATCTTGTTCGTCGCACCGCCCTCCAATTCGACGCTGATCGATCCCATCATCACCTCGGGGAGGTGGCTGACGACCGGGGATGAAAACGCTATTGTGATTGGCAACCATCTTCTAAACATCTTCCCCGATCTGAAGGTTGGTGATGTATTGGCAATCGAAATCGACGGCAAAGAGACAAGCTGGAATATCATTGGCACTTACAGCATTACAGGAAATGTCAGCCCACCATTGCTCTATGTCAACTACGAATATATCAGCCGCCTCATCAACCAACCCGATCAGGTTTATTCCCTGCGCGTGATCACCGACAGCCACGATGCTGTAACTCAAAAGCGGGTCAACGACCTACTGCAGGCTTTGTTCGAGGAACGAGGCGTTCAGGTAAGCAGCACGCAACTGGGCGCGGATTTCATCCAGAACCAAAAGGCGCAGACCGATATCTTCGTCTATTTCATGCTGGTGATGGCGAGTCTGATTGCGGTCGTCGGCGGCCTGGGATTGATGGGCATGATGAGTATCAACGTTCTGGAGCGCACACGCGAGATCGGCGTGATGCGCGCCATAGGCGCCTCCAACGGCGATATTCAAGGGATCGTGATCGTCGAGGGCATGGTCATCGGCCTGATCAGCTGGGTCATCAGCATCCTGCTATCCATCCCAATCACGGTCGTATTGACCACGGGAGTGGGACTCGCGATTCTCACCGCCCCCATGCCTGCTGTCTACGGCATCAGCGGGATCCTCGCCTGGTTGATCGGCACGTTGCTGATTGCAACGTTGGCCAGCGCGTTGCCAGCGCAAAGAGCTTCCAGTCTGACGGTTCGCGATACATTGGCTTACGAATAACCTAGCACTCCCCCGTTTTAAAACCCCTCCCCCATTCTTTCAAATGGGGGAGGATGAGTGTAGGCTGAATCAAAAAAACCTACTCTTCGAAAATAACCACCTGATTTCGCCCCACATCCTTGGCACGGTAGAGTGCCAGGTCGGCCCTTGCCAACACATCGTCGATGCGCATACAATCCTTGCATACTTTTGTGTCTACAACCCCCGCGCTAAGGGTTACACCGATCTCATCCCCCTCGCAAAAAAAGGGAGTGGCTTCCA
>CAZLOC010000037.1:0-14094 GCA_964560935.1 uncultured Anaerolineaceae bacterium
CACAATCTCATCTCTCTCATTCTCCGTATATGCATATTTGACCTGATTTTTATGCGCTATCCGGTATAGAGGCGGTTGTGCAATGTAGAGATGTCCCTCCTCGATCAACTGGGGCAGGTAGCGGAAGAAAAAAGTCAATAGCAACGTGCGGATGTGACTTCCGTCCACGTCAGCATCGGTCATAATGATGACACGTCCATAGCGCAGGCCTTCCAGGTCAAAGCCTTCCCCAATGCCGGTACCCAAAGCCGATATAAGCGATTTGACTTCATTGTTACCCAGGATTTTATCCAGGCGCGCTCGTTCGGTATTCAAGATCTTACCGCGTAAGGGCAAAATCGCCTGGAAGTGACGGTCACGGCCCTGTTTGGCCGAACCGCCAGCCGAGTCACCCTCGACGATATAAAGCTCCGTCTTGGACGAATCGCGCTCGGAACAGTCGGCCAGCTTACCGGGCAGCGTGAGCGACTCCAGCGCCGACTTGCGAATGACCAGATCCCGCGCCTTACGGGCGGCATCTCGGGCTCGGGCAGACGTCAGACACTTAGCGATAATAGCCTTGGCCGCCGATGGCGTTTCTTCCAGAAAAGTATTGAACGCTTCGACCACCACTTGCTGGACGTAGGTCTGCACCTCGGCGTTCATGAGTTTGACTTTGGTCTGCGACTCAAACTGCGGGTCAGGATGTTTGATCGAAACGATGGCAGTCAACCCTTCCCGGGTGTCGTCACCGGAAAAGTTCGGGTCAGAATCTTTCAGCAGATTGTTCTTGCGCGAAAAGTCGTTGATCACACGCGTCAGCGCACTGCGCAGGCCAGTCAGGTGCGTCCCACCATCCACTGTATTGATTGTATTCGCAAACGAATACACCGACTCAGTATAAGAATCCGTATACTGGATAGCAGCTTCGATACCAATTCCGTCAAGTTCTTTTTCAACCGAGACGACCGGATGTAGGGGGGCACGGTTCCGGTTCAAGTAACGGACGAATGAATTGATCCCGCCCTCGAAGTAAAATGTCAACTCCCGGCTGCTGCGCTCATCCCGAAAATGGATCGTGGTGCCGCGCGTGACGAACGCCATCTCACGGAAGCGTTGAGCCAAAGTATCAAAGCGATAGTCGATATTGTCCTTGAAGATTTCCGGATCGAACTTGAATGTGGTCTTAGTACCGCTTTCTTCATCTTTAATCTTGCCGCTTGCTTTCACCGGTCCTTGTGGGTATCCACGCTCGAAGCGTTGCCGATGGATTTGTCCATCACGTTTGACTTCGACTTCGCACCATTCCGAGAGCGCATTGACTGCGCTGACGCCCACGCCATGCAAGCCACCGGAGACCTTGTACCCACCTCCGCCAAACTTGCCGCCTGCATGCAAAGTGGTCATAACCACTTCCAAGGCAGACTTCTTCATCTGGGGGTGTATATCCACGGGAATGCCGCGGCCATTATCTTGAACTGTCACGCTACTATCGGGATGGATCACAATATCAATGCGTGTGCAAATCCCAGCCAAAGCCTCATCGATGGAATTATCCACAACTTCATAGACGAGGTGGTGCAAAGCCTTGATGTCAGTTCCACCCACATACATACCTGGGCGGCGGCGGACAGCTTCCAATCCTTCCAGCACCTGAATATCTTTTGCTTGATAACTGATATTACTTTGAACCACAAAGACCTCCGAACAAAGATAGAGCTAAGCTTTCCTTGTTGGTATATTTGCCTTTAACCTATCAAGGACAGTTTGTAACCAAACCTGCATATCACGGTAATATATGAAACTGGCAGCCAGGAGCGATGTTGTAATGAACGCATGCCCGGCGATTCCCACCAGAGCCATCCACGAATCAGAAGATGGGATGTTCCAGAGAAAATTCAACCCGTAGGCGATCAACAATACGCTCAACACAAACAGACTGCTGGTGGGCAGTGTAAACCGCGCCATCCGCAAACTGGTGTAAATTGAGGCAATGGCATTTTGCTGGTGCATAAAAATACCGTGGGGGGTGAAAAATACGGGCACGATCAACCACATAGAGAGCAAACCTATAACCAGCAACAACCCTTGCGCCAATACTGGACTCGCGGTTACGACCAGTGCAAGCACGATCACGAACGGCATGCCAATCATGATTGCCAGCATGAAGGACAACACAGAGAGTAATATTGTTTGTAAGATCGACTTGCTAAGATGAAATTGCACTGACTGAGACGGATCTACCACAACCAAGGATACCCATCGAAAAAACAATGCACCACTCACCCAGCCGACCAGAGTTAACAATATAATCCATCCCAACAAAGTAACGAGAGAATCTACCTGGATAACGGGTGATGAACCGAGTGGAGTTTGGTTGGATATTTTTCCGCTCAGCAGGCTAAAAACACCGATCGGGAAAGTGCGTAAAGTGGTGAGCAAATTGTACTGTTGCAACTGCGTCAGGAATTGAGAGGTGTTTTCTTGCAGAACGTTCAAATCTGATGATGATAAACCACTAAATCTTGCATATCGAGACATTTCTTCGAATAGGGGCCGGAAAAGCCGATCTACACGCAGGCGCGGACCCAGCCAAAGAAAGAGATCCAAGGCCAATGGCAGCAAGATGACCGACAGATTGGATGCAATTGCATCAAAGCCTGCTCTTAGCGAACCAACTACTCCAGGTGGTGGAGGAAGGGTCTCGATCTTGTCCATTTCCATAACCTACCAATTTTACCATATCGCTAACATTTACCGCAAATCTGTTCTATGAATTTCAAAACCTACCCAATCCCTCTTGGCAGCCCTTTTATAGACAGGTACAATCCAATTCGTGAATGAAACCCGTTATTTGCCAGATGTGAACCGAGTCGGCGTGCTGACTGCTGCTGTCTTGCTCGCCTATGCCTTGTCTCGCCTGATCCAGACACCACAATTCACTGTTGAACTGCAATTACCCGGTTTCTATTTTTCATATCCGATTAGCCTGAGTACGGTCATGGTATTCCTCGCCGCCGGGCTAACCGCTACCGGCATGGACTGGCTATTGCGCTCTCATCCATCCCTGGGCGATAAACGTACCATTGAACACTGGTTATTACCTACCCTGTCAGCTTTCATTATTGGCGTCCCACTGACAATTTTGCCGCCCGGGAACACCTGGTGGATGGGCTTCGGCATCGGCAGCTTACTCCTGGTGTTGGTTTTCTTCGCAGAGTATATTGTTGTTGAGCCATCTGCTCCCAACTACGCTATTGCTACCGCGGGACTGACAGCCTTATCCTTTGCGATCTATCTTATTCTGACAACCGCTCTGCGGTATGGCGGCGCGCGCCTGTTCCTGCTGGCGCCAGCCCTGTTCATTGCCGCCGGATTGGTCAGCCTGCGCACCTTGCACCTTCGTATTGGCCAAAAATGGGAATTCAACTGGGCGCTCGGTATTGCTCTCGTCTGCACTCAGATTGCCGCCGGGCTGCATTACTGGCCTGTATCTCCCGTCCAATTTGGATTAGCCTTGCTTGCACCTTTGTACGCTTTGTCCACACTCACTGGTAACTTACTGGAAGGCATCCCTCTGCGCCGTGCGATGATTGAGCCATTGATCGCATTGGGACTTGCCTGGGGAATTGCCATTCTCTTGCGATAACACATGCTAAAAGTACTGGAAATGCAGTCCGCACACTGGCAATTGATGCGTCGCCATGTCATAGCGCAAGCTCCCCTCGAGGCCTGTGGATTGCTTGCCGGGAAACAGAATGCAGTCGAGGCCGTGCTCAAGGTGCGCAACGCAGAACAAAGTCCGGTGCGCTTTCGTATGGATCCTCAAGAGCAGTTCAATGCATTCGAGTGGATCGAAGCCAACGGGCTGGAAATGATCGGCATTTACCATTCGCATCCTTCCGGACCTGAAACTGCTTCCGCTACAGACATCGCCGAGGCTGCCTATGAGGTGGTGCATGTTATCTGGTCCCGTTCGAAACGCACCTGGAAAGCGCGCGGCTTCTGGATTGAGGCTGAAGAAGTAGCGGAAGTGAACATACAAATTGTGAATGGGCAGTAACCTTATACTCAATCTCGTGTTACCATTGTTACACTTGGCTTGGAGGATCCTACTCTTATGCAAATTGTGATTAGCATTGGGGTACTTTTACTGTCTTATATCATTGGTTCAATCCCGTTCGGTTGGCTTATTGTAAAACTGAAGACCGGTCAGGATATCCGCCTGATAGAAAGTGGACGCACTGGTGGCACAAATGCCATGCGGGCAGCTGGTTTCTGGGCCGGGCTGCTTACCGCTATCATGGATATTCTCAAAGGAGCTGTAGCGGTATGGGTATCAAAGGCCCTTATACCCGATGTACATTTGTGGCATGTGCTTGCGCCTATTGCCGCCATCCTTGGTCACAATTACTCAATTTTCGTACCAAAACGAGATGAGCAGGGACGCATCGTAGGCCTCCGTGGTGGGGCAGGCGGTGCGCCGGCTGTCGGCGGTGCTTTTGGGCTTTGGGGGCCATCCATCTTTATTATTTTTCCGCTGGGCGCCCTGGTCTTTTTCACTGTGGGCATTGCATCCATTACTACCATGAGTGTGGCTTTCTTTGCTGTCATTATTTTCACTATCCGTACCTGGTTGGGGCTGACCCCCTGGATAGATATACTTTACGGGGTGCTTGCCGAAATTCTGCTTATCTGGGCTTTACGCCCCAATTTGAAGAAGCTGTTTTCAGGCCAGGAACGCATTGTCAGACAAAGCTTGCATGGATGGATCAAATCCAAACGTGAAACGCGACAACCTAACCACAGTAACGCAACGTAAAAAGCCAGGCGAGAAGCCTGGTTTTTTGTAAAAACTGGTGACTTTGGGTTTGCTTAGTTATCGTCCCCTGTGTCTTTTCCACTCTGAACCTGATGCAATAAGGCACGCAAATTCCGCTCATGCAACGAGACTGCCAGTCCACCCAAATGGACACGGCTCTTACCACAGGCCTCAATGCTTATCTCTTCTAAATATTCCATCGCTGCCTTGCGCCGTGCTGCGGTTCGCACAGCTTTTTTGATGGCGGAAATGTAGTTCAAGTTTTCCTTGATGGCCGCTTCGATTTCGCCCCGCAGGATAACATCACCATGGCCTTGCACAATATTTTCAAGCCCCATACGACCGATACGCTTGATAGAGGCTGCAATGTCGTCCACATTACCATCCACAATGTAGGGTAATGGCATAAAAGCATCGCCTGCAAATAAGATACGGTCTTCTTCGACAAGCACTGAAATGCCATCTTCGCTGTGTCCCAAAGCTGGCATAATGTTCAGATTCTTTTTTCCTACCCTCAAAGTCATTTCACCGTGATCGAAAGTCATATGTGGCAAGACAATCTTGACCTGCCGCAATGCCGCATTTTGCTTGCTGGCTTCTTCCAAAGAAGGAATACCTCGTTCAATCAACAACTCCCGACAACGGGAATGCGCAATAATTGTCGCGCCAGGAAAGAAACAATTACCCCAGGAATGGTCAGCATGGTAGTGCGTGTTTATCACATAACGAACTGATACACCAAGTTCATGTTCGATAAACTCGCGCATGCCTAGTGTTTCATCAGGTAGCGCCAACGTATCGATAACCACAGCCCATTGTGGTCCGGCTACCACTCCCGCAGTAACCTGGGCATAAACATCGCTTTGGAACCAAAAAACATTTTCAGATACACGCTCACGGTGCATAAAAATTCCTCGTAAAATTTTTCTTATAGATAGCACAAACAGGGGGTGAAAGTCAAGTTGTATAGACAAATATTTTGTATCCCCTTGGTGCCGCAATCATATAAAAATGTTGGGCTACTTGGAATTTATCCCTTTGATAAGCGACAAATTACCCTACAACATTAGATTGTTGCGGTACTAGGGGTTGACTTGCCTGTGAAGCATTGACATGATACACTTTGTACGTGAAAGTAAATTTGTTGGTAATTTCGGCACAAACTAGTTTTGGGGAATTAATTCACCGGAGTCTGGGCAATGCAGGTTCTTTTCGCGTTCATGTGGTCAAAGGCAAAGCTGATGCCATTTCAACCGCGGAAAAGGAAATTTGCACTTTAGCGTTGTTGGATATGGACCTGGGTGAAAGCGCAATTCTTGAAATCGGACGCTCTTTGCGAAGTATGAACCCAGATCTTGACCTGGTCATCCTGGCAGACGATGAAATTCCTCCGACTATGGATGCCATCCGCCCGTGGGTACTGCTGCGCAAACCATTCTATCTGCCCGATTTTATACAACTTGTGCGTGCGACTCCCGCTATCCCAAACCAACTGCTTGACGCTTTAGAAGAAGATGTTATCTTAGAAGGTAAAGAAGAAAAGAAACCCTCGTCACAGGAAAATTTAGAAATGTCTGATATTCCCTGGTTGCTTGATGATTCAAAAGCTGCGCAACATCTCACACGCCTGACTTTGGAATCCTCGGCTCAAGCTGCATTGATCACGCGCAACAAAGAACTGTGGGCCTATGCAGGCCAACTTTCGCAGAATGCCGCCAACGAACTGGCAAGTACCGTTTCCCGCCACTGGGACGGGCAAAAGGGCAACGATCTACTGCGATTCGTTCGTTTAGAATCGACCAAAGCCGAGCACATGCTGTATGCTACCAGTATGACAGACAACGTCATACTGGCGCTGGTTTTTGATGCGGAAACTCCCTTCAGCACGATCCGCAGTCAGGCTAACACTTTGGCACAGTCGCTGTCGGTTGCCAAAACAGGGCCGGTCGTACCAGTGGAACGTGCACCAGTATCGAAAGGGGAGCAAGCTCAGGTTGGGCCCGAAGCGGAGGAGTTTGACGAATCCAGTGAAGATCTGGAAATCCCGTCCATTGCCGAAATTCTGAATGAAATTCCCCCACCTATACCCCCGGAGCGCGTGGAAGTGGATGTGCCCCAGATGAGCATAGACGATGCCGACGAGAGCGTCTCAAGCCTGGACCTGGACCTGGATCCGTCTGCCGCTGCCACACGCCCCTCGACTCCCCTGCCCAAACAATCCAACCGTCGCCCAAGTACAGAAAGTTCTCCGGCCATTCACTTGCGAGATTTAGCGCTGGAAGAGCAACCGGTAAATCAGCAAGATTCGCTTACGGATATCGCCGAGGGACTGGCGGCCACACTCCCCTCTAAATCACAACGCAGGAGGCCAGTTACACCGTTGCGCCAACCTATACCCGGCGAGTTGGATGAAACGCGTCCGCACTCGATCACCGAAGTAGCCGGACGGATGATCACGGAATCGGCGTCAGCAGGTCTGGCGCAATTGAACTATGCCTGTCTGCTCGTTCCGCGTTTCACAGCCCATTATATGACCGGCGATCTGGCTGACCGCCTCTCGGACTGGATGCCGAATATTTGTATCGCTTTTGGCTGGCGGCTGGAATTCGTGGCTGTGCGGCCTGAATACCTGCAATGGGTGGTCAACGTGACGCCGAATACATCACCAGGCTATTTAATGCGCATCATGCGCCAGCAAACTTCGGAAAAGATTTTGACCGAATTTCCGCGCTTGAAACGTGAAAATCCATCGGGCGATTTCTGGGCGCCGGGTTATCTCATTATGGGTGGATTACAACCGCACCCGCCACAATTGGTCAAAGATTACATCAAACAGACCCGCCTGCGCCAGGGAATTTCCCAGCAACGGCGGTAACCCGGAAGGACGTCGTTGACTTTACCGCAGAGAAGCAGTACCCTCTGCGGTAAAATTTTATATGCAGCCTTAACCATGGTCATACAGATAAACCTTTAAGGTTTGATGAATCACTGAACACCGACTACCAAATACTGGACATTGTTATGCCTCCTACCCTTTACTTGATTGACGGACATGCTCTAGCCTACCGAATGTATTTTGCGCTGACTGCCGGTGGCAGCAATCAACGCTGGCAGACCTCCAAAGGCGAACCCACTGCCGGGATCTATGGCTTTGCCAGGGAATTGATCCGCATCCTCGAGCAGGAAAAGCCAGAATACATGGCGGTGGCCTTTGACACCGGCAAAACCTTCCGCGATGAAATGTTCCCCGAATACAAGGCCACACGTGCCAAGATGCCCGATGACCTGCGTCCGCAGATCGAGCGTATACGCGAGATGGTGGATATTTTCAACTTTCCGCGCCTGGAAATGGAAGGCTACGAGGCGGACGATGTGCTCGGCTCTGTCGCCAAAGTGGCCGCCGAACAAGGGCTGGGCGTCAAGATCATCACCGGCGACCGCGATCTCTTGCAACTGGTCAACCAGCGTACCGCCGTCTACGTAGCCGGGGACGATAAAACCTATGTCACGGACAAAGATGTGGCCAACAGCAAGTTCGGTGTCCCCCCAAATCAAGTGGTGGACTACAAAGCCATCGTCGGCGACAAATCCGACAATATCCCCGGCGTGCCCGGTGTAGGCGAAAAAACCGCGCTCGGCTTGCTGGAAAAATACGGCTCGCTGGACGAAATCTACGCCCACCTGGATGAAGTGGAAAACCGTTGGCGGACAAAACTGGAAGCAGGCAAAGACTCGGCTTACATGAGCCGCGACCTGGCGACCATCCGCACCAACCTGCCGGTCAAACTGGACCTCGAACATGCTCGCGCTGACCAGTTCGAACCGGCCGCCCTGGAGGCTTTCTTCCAAGAGCTTGAATTCCGCACGCTGGTCAAAAAAGTGGCGGAATTGAGCGGAGGTCCATCAACTGCTGCGCCTGTCGCCAAACCCGGCGGACAACTGTCACTATTTGGAGATGAAGCGCCAACGCTCTCCGTCCCAAAATCCACAGTGGACATCGACGTACAGGTGGTGGATACGCCAGCGAAGCTGGAAGCGTTGGTGGCCGAACTGAACAAAGCCAAAGTGATTTCCTTTGACACCGAAACCACCTCCACCGACGAGATGCAGGCCGAACTGGTAGGCATCTCGTTATCCGTGCGGGAAGGGACTGGCTATTACATCCCCATTGGCCACAAAAACGGCCAGAATTTACCTGTTGAGCAAGTTGTTTCCGGGTTACACGAGCCGCTGACGAATCCGAAGATCGGCAAAATAGCGCATAACGCCAAATACGACTACATCATGATGGCGCGCTACGGTCTTAAGGTTGCACCGCTGACATTTGACACCATGATCGCCGAGTTCGTGACCGACCCCGGTTCACGCAATCTGGGGCTGAAAGGCCTGGCCTTTGTGCGTCTGGGCGAGCAGATGACCGAAATCGAAGAGTTGATCGGCAAAGGCAAGAACCAGGTCAGCATGGCAGAAGTGGACGTGGGCGTCGCGGCCGCCTATGCCGCTGCCGATGCAGAAATCACTTTGCGCCTGATGCCAATCCTGCGCGATGAATTGGATCGCGTGGGTGGCATGAAGTTGATGGAAGACATCGAGATGCCGCTGATCACTGTATTGGCCGATATGGAAATGAGCGGCATCCTGCTCAATCTGCCATTCTTTGCCAGCATGTCAGAAGAGTTACAGGGGAGACTGAACGAGATCGCGAAACAAGTCTACCAGTCGGTTGGTAAGGAGTTCAATCTTAACTCTACTCAGCAACTCTCGGACGTGCTCTTCAACCGTCTGCGCTTGGAGCCGCCTGACCGTGGCAAGAAAACCGCCAGCGGACATTACTCCACTTCAGCGAGTGTGCTCGAGTCTCTGAGCGGCAAGCACGAAGTGGTTGACTGGGTGCTGGAACACCGCGAACTATCCAAGTTGAAATCCACTTATCTGGATGCTCTGCCGTTAGCGGTCAATCCAACCACAGGGCGTGTACATACCTCTTACAGCCAAACCGGTGCAGTGACCGGACGGCTTTCGTCATCGAACCCAAATTTGCAAAACATCCCCATCCGCACGGCTGAGGGGCGACGAGTGCGCAACGGCTTCATCGCTGGTCCGGGAGATGCGCTGCTTTCGGTGGATTACTCGCAGATCGAGTTGCGCATTGTGGCGCATATGGCTGAAGACGAGGGCATGTTGACGGCCTTCCGCCAGGGGCAGGATATCCATGCCACGACAGCGGCGGCGATTTACTCGGTCCCGTTGGAAGCGGTGACGAAAGAACAGCGCCGCCACGCCAAGGCCATCAACTTTGGCCTGATCTACGGCATGTCTGCTTTTGGTCTCACCCGTTCGACAGAACTGACCCTGGCCGAATCCCAGGATTTCGTCGAGGCTTACTTCAAGCAGTTCCCCGGCGTCAAACGTTACCTGGATGGCATCCGTAAGATTGCGGCAGAACAAGGCTATGTGGAGACCTTATTAGGTCGCAGACGGTACTTCCCTATGCTCAAGAACCCGACCAACATCAACCTGAAGAACCGCGAGGAACGCGAGGCTATCAATGCGCCTATTCAGGGGACGGCGGCAGATATCATGAAGATCGCCATGCTAAAGATCCCGGTTACGCTGCAAAAAGCCGGTTTGAGTGGTAAGATGTTGTTGCAAGTGCACGACGAGATCGTGCTGGAATGTCCCAAGAGTGAATTGAACGCCACCGCTCGTGTGGTACAAGAAACCATGCAAGCGGCTTATCCTTTGAGTATCCCGCTTCTTACGGAGGCGCGCTGGGGTCCAAGTTGGGGCGAGATGCAAGAAATGGCAAATTAAGTGCAAATCCGTTAAAAATGTCCCCTGGAGGGGAAGTCAAGGGTAAAATTGGATTAATATGCCTGGTCGAGAAGACATTTTCCAAAAAGCAATGAACCAGGGGCACTCCCATGCCTGGGATCAGGAATGGAGCAAGGCTGTCAGTTCCTATCGCAAGGCGTTGGAGGAGTTCCCCGATAATCCCAAGGCTTTGAGCAGTCTGGGGCTGGCGCTTCTACAATCCCAGCAATATGAGGATGCGCTACAAATCTACCAACGCGTCGCCCAACTCTCGCCCACGGACCCTGTCCCCTTTGAGCGTCTCGCGCAACTCTCGGAGCGGCTCGGCAAGATCAAAGAAGCCATAGATGCAGCCATGAAAGCTGGCGAATTATATTTTAAAAACCGCGATATAGAAAAAGCCACTGAGAACTGGGTACGCGTTACCATGCTCAACCCGGAGCATATCCTGGCCCGTTCGCGCCTGGCGCTGACCCACGAAAAACTTGGCCATAACCAACAAGCTGTAATTGAATACCTGGCTGTGGCCAGTATTTTGCAACGCGCCGGGAAACTTGATAAAGCTACTGAACTGGTCAACATCGCTGTGAAAATGGCGCCAAACAGCACCGAAACCAAACAAGCACAGACACTGTTGCGTGCCGGGCAGTTGCTTCCCAGACCCATTCGTCCAAGGGGGGGGACTGCTCCGCTGGTGATGTCGCAGGTGAAACAACTGACGCCGCCGACGCAACCGGTCGCATCTTTCATTGACCCAATTGCTGAGGCGCGCCAAAAAGCGTTAACCATGCTAGCAGAAATGCTCTTCGATTACTCCGACGAAAGCTCCGGCGCGCAAACTCGACGGGGCTTATCAGCCATCGTCAAAGGCACCGGGCAGCTTTCCCTGCAACAGGCCGAACAGACCAAGATCGTATTACATCTTGGCCAGGCCATTGATTCTCAGACCAAAAATCAGGAAGACCTGGCTGCCGACGAATTGGAAAATGCTCTGGAAGTCGGTTTTGACCACCCTGCATTGTATTTCAATCTGGGTCTATTACGCTCTGGGTCCGACCGCCTTGAGAGCGCTCTGCGCTATCTGGGGCACGCCGTCAAACATGTTGACTTTTCCCTGGCTACGCGCCTGCTGATGGGGGAGATACTTGTCAAAATGGGACGCACCCAAGAAGCCTCCGTGGAATACCTGGAAGCTCTTAAAGAAGCAGACTCCATGATTGTTCCGGCTGACTATGCCGATGAGATCCGTCAACTCTACGAACCACTCATCGAGGCTCAGGCCACCGATGCAGATGAGGATAACCGGAATCGATTGTGCAAGAATGTCAAAGACCTGCTGATGCGCCCGGACTGGCGAAATCATCTGGTAAAAACCCGTGAACAGCTTCCCAAAGCACAGGATAGTGACACCCCGATCCCGCTAGCAGAGGTCATTCTTCAGGCCCAAAGCAGCCAGATCTTGGATGCAATGAGCCAGATCAACCAATTGGCCCGCCAAGGACAGTTGCGCTCGGCTATGGACGAATCTTTCCATGCTTTGCAATATGCGCCCACCTACCTGCCGCTTCATACCCTGATGGGTGAACTGCTCGTCCGTGAGGGTCATGTTGATGAAGCTATCGTAAAATACACTGTTGTTGCCAATGCCTACGGCGTGCGCGGGGAATCGAATCAAGCGACAAAATTGTTACGTCGCGTGATCGATCTTGCCCCCATGGATCTGAATGCTCGCACACGCATGATCGACCAACTCATCGCTCGCGGGCAGGTAAACGATGCCATCAATGAATATCTTGAATTGGCAGATATATACTATCGTCTGGCTGAGCTTGACATGGCTCGCAAGACCTATACCACCGCCCTGCACGTTGTTCAGCAGAAGAATGCTGATCGTAGTTGGAATGTCCACATTTTGCAACGCATGGCCGATATCGACATGCAACGCCTGGACTGGAAACAGGCTATGCGTGTCTTTGAGCAAATCCGCACCTTGCGCCCCGACGATGAAGGAGTGCGCAGAAGCCTGATCGATCTCAACCTGCGCATGGCACAGCAACCCCAGGCGATGGCTGAATTGGACAGTTACCTCTCTTACATGGAAGATAATGGCAAGAAAGAACAGGCCATTCCATTCCTTGAGGATCTGGTTAAAGAAAACGAAGATCGAGTTGTGTTGCGTCGCGCCCTGGCAGGTCTATATCAGCAGACTGGACAAACGGACGAAGCCATTGCCCAATTGGATGCTGTTGGCGAACTCCTTATCAGCAGCGGGAATAAAAAAGAAGCCACTGAGGTTGTTCAGCAAATCCTGATGATGAATCCGCCCAATGCTGACGAATACCGTACCCTTTTAGAGCAACTTCAAGCTGAGTAACCTTACCCGCATAAAGCGCGGGCTTTCACACCATTCCCCTCCCAAGTATCATTAGAATCCCCCCTTTGGCAGCATGCGCGCTTGCCCTTCTTTTGCTAGCATGATTTAAGTTGCAATCTATCTGCTGAAGGTGTATCATGGTCAACTACTTGAATGAAAAAAATCGACGCGATCTGGGTATCGTCTGGCTGATTGCCGGATTAATTTTTCTCTTCAGCGGCTTTTCCGGGGGGACCATCTTCCTTCTGCTTGGCATCGTCTGGTTGGCTTCATCCAATGGGAGAGGACTGATTCTCTTTCGCGATAAGCCCGACAATATGCGTACCTTGCTAAAAGGAGCAACGATCGGATTGTTAATACTGGCCTCGGTTGTCCTGATTGCAAACGCTATCCCTTAAAATACTGACATGAAAATTCGCCTGACCACAGGCATTCTTTTTCTCTGTGCCCTCCTTCTGACCGAATGCGGACCTCGCCTCGCTCCAGCGACCCCGCGCCTGCCAACTGCGCCGACGACATCTTCTATCCCCGCAGGTCTGACTCAGGAGCAGTTTACTACCTTGAGTTCTTTACAAAAAGCAGATGAATATCCGCTCTACACAATGACCTATGCAGGGGCATACCGTCCGCGTGCGGGAACTTTGCCCTATGAAAATCCCATAGCTGCGACTGTTTCCCCTCCGGCCTGGGCATGTTCCTTGTTCACCGTTCTCGTCGATGAAGACAACCTGCTCTACGGACGCAACTTCGACTGGCAGTTCAGCCCGGCTTTGCTGCTCTTCACCGACCCGCCCGATGGTTATGCCTCGGTCTCGATGGTGGATATCGCGTACCTGGGCTTCGACAGTACAACAGCCAAGAACATAGCTGGTTTGCCGATTGAGGAGAAAATTGGTCTGCTTGACGCGCCGTATTTGCCCTTTGACGGCATGAATGAGCATGGCCTTGCCATCGGCATGGCAGCGGTGCCGCCCGGCAATGTGCGGCCTGATGCGAATAAAAAGACAATCGGGTCACTCGGCATCATACGCGGGATGCTCGACCATGCTCGTACCGTAGACGAAGCGGTTGACATCATGCAGAGCTACAACATTGACTTCGATGG
>CAZLOC010000037.1:14194-16982 GCA_964560935.1 uncultured Anaerolineaceae bacterium
GCCCAGAACAACACGCAATGGTCGGTCTTGTACCAGATGAGCAGCGGAGTGATAAACGTTGCCATGGGTCAACAGTATCAAGATGTGCACCAATTCCAATTTGACCTTGTAAATCCATAAGAACGCGGTCACAGGTCAAGGGTTGGGAGAGGAGGGACTATGATCAAATTGATCTTCGCTTTTATGCAAGCCTACGGAGGGGACGAGCGCGAGTCTCTGTTGCTGGCGCGAAGCCTGCGCATGTTCGGGGGCGAATTGGCAAACTATCCCCTTTGGATGATGGTGCCGCAAAAGCTGGCGCATTTGAGCGAGACCACGCGTCAGGCGCTGAGCGGGCTTGATATTCAGCTCAACAGGTTCGAGGTCCCGGAAGAAGCGCTCAGATTCCCGTTCGGGGGCAAGGTCTATGCGGCGGCTGCCGCTGAGTCTTTAGCTTCCAACGAAGCTGACATCCTGGTCTGGATGGATTCGGATACGGTCTTTGCCGGGGAACCTGCTGAGTTGGCGCTTATAGAAAACGTCAACCTGGGGTATCGCCCGGTGATGCTGAAAAACATCAGTTCCCTGTATGATGAACCTTTGAATGCGTTTTGGAGTTTCATTTTTGAGCGCTGCAACACGCCTGTGAATGACATCTTTCCGATGCTCACCACCGTGGACAAGGTACGCATTCGGCCCCATTTCAATGCCGGAATATTGAGCGTGCGCCCGAAGGCTGGGCTGTTACAGGCCTGGCGGAAGAATTTTGAGCGGTTATACCGTCAGCTGGAGCTTGCCCCTTTTTATCAGGGAAATAGCTTATATCGCATTTTTGCGCACCAGGCGATCCTGGCAGGGACGTTATTGGCCAAACTGAAAAAGGGTGAAATGCAAGACCTGGGAGCGCGTTTCAACTACCCGGTGTTCCTGGAAGGGGCTTCAGAGCTCGCCCGTGATGTGGTGACTTTGCGTTACGACGAATTCAAATTCTTTGAACAGCCTGGCTGGGAAAACAAAGTCCCGTTGAAAGAACCTGTAAAAAAGTGGATGGGTGCACAGGTGTGAGTTCGTTTACAAATTGCTGAAAATACTCTAACGAAAAATCAACTTTTCATCTTCGGTTTTCTTACGTTCTCTGGATAAGATAAAGACAATTCAGTAACCCATAAAAGGAGAACGAACATGACCTTCTATATCCAACCTTACCCGTATCATCGTATATCCCGCCGTATGGCTGCCATGAATGGCGGCTCCAGCCGTGAGCACTTCCTGAACGTGAACGTCCGCGACGAGGAAGACACCTTCGTGTTGAGCGCCCTGGTCCCCGGCCTGAAAGCCGATGACCTGAACATCCAGGTGCTTGAAGATGTCGTCCACATCGAGGGCGAGTTCCAGGCCAACGAGGAAGACTATCTGTTGCAAGAGCTGCCCAGCGGCTCCTTCCGCCGCGCGTTACGCATGCCGAGCGAGATCGACACCGACAAAGTGGAAGCCAAGATCACCGACGGTGTGCTGACCCTGCGCCTGCCCAAGGCCGAGTCAGCCCGCCCCAAGAAAATCAAGATCGCTGTCAAATAATCGAGCTATCTCTCCTCTAGACACAGGGCACAGCCAAGCTGTGCCCTGTTCGCGTTATATAATGCCCCCGGTCGCGAATTGCGCTTCCTACATCGGCATAAGGCGCAATTTGTGACCGTGAAGGGTATAATCGGCTAAATTAACTATTGGAGATACCCGTGCAACGAAACATCACTTTATCTTTGCTTGGCTTGATACTAATCGCCATCCTGGTCGCATGTGGTCAGAGCGTGCCAGAGGCCACACCAACGCCGATTCCTACTGACACGCCAATTCCAACGCCAACATTCACGGCCACTCCATCCACACCGCTGGCCATCCTTGTGATTCCGTCGGATTTGGACCAGGCCATGTATGACCTATATCAGGCAACTGTCTATGACCTGGCGCAGCAGGCCGGATTCCGCTTTCAGGTGCGCAACACGCTCAGCGAATTGGACCTCGAGCCTGCTCTGCGCGTGGTGATCGCCCTGCCGCCCGATCCGGGTCCCGGTATAGCCACGCTGGCTGCCGCCGCGCCGCAAACACAGTTCCTGGCGATCAACATCCCAGGTCTGACAGCAGGGGGGAACATCAGTGTATTGGCAAACGATGTTCAAACGGATATTGTGGCGTTCATGGCCGGTTACATCGGCGCGATGATCACAGACGATTACCGCATTGGCATGATCTACCCAGATGGAAACGCGGAGGCGCTCAACGCCCTGAATGCTTATACCAACGGCAAAACCTATTTCTGCGGTATCTGTCGTCCCTACTACTATTTACCCTACGATTTCCCTCAATCTATCCCGATCCCGACCACAGAACCTCCTGAAAACTATGGCGGGTATGCTGTTTATCTCATCCAGCAGCGCGAAGTGGATTTCATCTACGTGTACCCCGACATCGCGACCCCTGAGCTGCTGGCCTACATCGGATCATCCGGCGCTGTGCAGGTGGGTAGCGCTCCGCAAGGAGGCATTCCACTCTACTGGGCGGCCAGTATAAGCTCGGATACCATTGGCGCGATCCGGGCGGCATGGCCGAATCTGATTGCTGGCCAGGGTGGTCAAGCCGTGCAATCGCCGTTGACGCTGACAAATGTAGATCCGAACCTGCTCAGCCCGGGAAAACAAGCGCAGGCTGAAGGAGTGCTGGCAGATTTGTTGGCGGGTCGTATCTCTCCCTATAGTGTTCCTTAGAAGAGAAACGAAGCTCCTGCACGCGCGTGCAGGAGCTTTTTTGTTTT
>CAZLOC010000038.1:0-4269 GCA_964560935.1 uncultured Anaerolineaceae bacterium
TTTTGGCGGAGGCAGTGGCATGGTTGGTGACCGATCCGGCAGTCACATCTGTTGGCGCTATGTTATAAGTTGCCGTGCAGTTTACGAAGCCGCCGATGGGGATCGTGCTTGGAATGCTGGGACAAATAATGCCGGAGATTCTGTCATCGATGATGGTGTATGGCGCAGAGAGAACCGTGTTTCCAGTGTTGCGCAGCTTGTAGGTATAGGTAATGGTCTGTCCAAGAGAGGTTGCGATGGTCGGGTCGGCAGTTTTTTCAAGCGTCAAGCGAGGGAACGGGTTGGTGATCACCGTGGCGTAAACCGGGCTGGAGGTCACCAAATTTGCGCCGGCGTTCGCAGTAACAGTTGCCGTATTTGTGATAGAGCCGTTATTCAAATCATCTTGTGTGATTGTGTGCGAGTGCGTACAGGTTGTGGATGCGCCCGGCGCCAGTGGGCTGGTTGCTCCAGAACAATTAACCAGGGTGGGATACTGGCTATCTGTTATAGTGAAAGGCGCTGTTAGAGACAGGGTGCCCGTATTTCTTATCGTGTAGATGTAGTTGACAACTGTTCCAAGCGTCTGGGCCGGGTTTGGCGAGGCAGAAATCGACAGGGTGATTTTCGGTAAACTTGTGATGAGCACCGAAGTGCTGGCCAGGTTGGATGTCACTGTCTGGCCGGAGTATCTGGCTGTGGCAGTGGCATGGTTGGTCACCGAGCCTGCATCGGCATCGGCCTGTGTAATGGTGTACGTGCCCGTGCAGGTTGTGGTTGCGCCTGGCGCGAGCGGGCTGACTGCGCTGGAGCAATCGAAGCCCGTGACTTTATCATCTGAGATACTATAAGGTGAAGTTAAGTTGACAGGTCCGGCGTTGCGAAGTGTGTAGGTGTAAGTGATGACCTGCCCGATCGCGGTTGCGGTGTCAGGAGAGGCGGAAATGGAGAGCACCAAGGGCTTGGTGACGACGGTTGCGCTGGCAAGGTTCGAGATCGCCTGGCTGCATGAGGCAATTGCAAAATTGGTTACGAAACCGGCATTGATATCTCCACTTGTAATCAAGTAGCTCCCGATGCAGGTTGTTGAAGCTCCAGGCGCCAACGGGCTGGTAGCTCCTGCACAGTTTACAGCGGGGAGGGTGTCGTCCGTTATGCTGAAAGGCCCATTTAATGTAACATTACCGGTGTTATTCAGGGTGTAGGTGTAAGTGACGGTGTCTCCCTGGTTGAAGGCAATAACTGGTAACAGGGTTACTTGCAGGTTCAATTGGGGATTCTGCGTTGCGATGATCGTAGCGGTAGCAGGGGGGGAGGTGGTAGCGCCTGCGGTAGCAGTAGCAGTATTGGTCATTGAGCCATAATCCAGGTCCGCCTGGGTAATCGTGTATGTACCGGTGCAGGTGGTGGATGCGCCCGGCGTAAGAGGACTGGTTGCTCCTGCGCAACTGATGCTCCCCACTCTATTGTCTGAAATACTGTATGGCGAGGTTAGACTGTTCGCACCGCTATTGGACAGTGTGTATGTATATGTAATAATTTCGCCCAGCGCAGCGTAGGTTTCCTGCGAAGGTGTGATTGCCAAATCCAGAGAGTTCGAGCCTCCCCCTGCGCCTCCCCATTCGGCAGGGACTGCCGTTACTTCAATGGAAATCTCGCCCACGATCGTGCGCGAAGCGGCTGATTCGATCTGTAAGGGCTCCAGTGGAATAAATGGAATGACGGGTGCAAAAAAGGCGGACACGTAAACGCTGATGCGGTCACCGTTCTGGATGGGATCCTGCGAAAGGGAGTAAACGAGAGTACAAGTGTTGGAACTGGCGACTTCCGGGTCCGGGTTGATGGTGAGTGGATTTGTAATCGGAATTGGATTCCCACTGCCATCGATACCACGATCATACGTGATATTGACATTTGTAAAGTCTGTGATGAAAGCCACGCTGTTAGCTGAGGCAAGGATGCCGTTACAGTCCCGATAGTGTTCCGTGTCAAGCGTGCCGTCACCATTGGTATCTACCAGTCCTATAGCGGACCCATAGCGAACGGCCTGGCGGCTGGCTGTGTTAACGGAAGCGAAAATGAAGAGCAGCCGACCAACTTCCAATAGCCCATACACAACCATGAGCAGGATCGGCAGAACGAGCGCGAACTCAGCCATGGCTTGTGCGGCAGGTTTGTTATTTGCTTTCATTTTTTTTGTAAACATTTCTTAGGTTCCTACTTTTAGTTTACTATTCGCCCCGGTATGACCAATCCTACTTCGGTACCAGAGCGCTTAACAAATTTGGAAAGTAAATGATCAAAGTTGCACTGATCAAGAAGAACGGACCGTATGGAATGAAAACCATCCAGGCAACCTGTTTATACCGTCTCACTACTACCATAATAACAAGTATTGGGATCGTAATCAAGCCTCCAAGCAAGATTCCAACCAATAAACCAAACCAGATCAAAGGCCATCCGAGGATCAATCCTAACACACTTGCGAGGATAACATCCCCTGCGCCGAGCGCTTCCTCGTCATCGACCTCCTGCCCGGCGGCTTTCATTTTCCGGGCGCGGATACGTGCAAATACAGTGCCGAGCAGATAGAAAACCAACATGACCCCAAAGCCGCCCAATCCGCCTAGAAGCGTGGGACCAAGCCCGTGTAACAGCCAGCCGACCCCAAGTCCAAGAACCGCACCGAAGATGCTGACGGGATGGAGGATGAGGCGATGCTCCAAGTCTATTACAAAAACAACGCCAAAGTAGGTCAGTAAAAACAGTCCAGCCAGAAAAGCGAGCGATGAAATGGGAATGGCGCCAGCGAACTGTGTTGGTGGCAGGAACCAGAGCCATAGGCTGGATACCAGCCCTAAGATTTGAACAATCCAGGCGCGCAGGCTGCGACGTTTCCCGCAGGTTGGGCATCCGGCCAGTGAAAGATATTTTCTTATGGACAAAGACGAATTGCAATGCAAGCAGGCTGGCTGGCTAAAGCGACGTGTGACGGGAAGAACGTCCGCCAGATAATTGACCAGCCACCCGGCTAAAAGTCCGGCAAATAATGGCAGAATAATGAGGAAGTTCATCTCTTCCATTATATTCGATACAATTTACGCTGAACATGGTGTAAGCTAACTGTAAGGTTCTTGGCGAATCCTCTAATCTGCCTTACAATCGTTCGAGATACAGAGTACTGCGTAAATATTTGAACCAAGGTTCCAGGATTTGCAGGCAATTCAAGACAAGAAAATTCAGATATTTTTGCAAGAAGCAGTAAAAGGAGTATTTCATGGAAAAATTCATCATCGAAGGTGGCATCCCATTGCGTGGAGAAGTTACTCCCTCCGGGAATAAAAACGCAGCCTTGCCTATCCTGGCTGCTTGTCTGTTAACAAATGAGCCCGTGGTTTTACATAATATCCCCCAAATCAAAGATGTGATTGATATGCGATTGTTGCTGGAGAATTTGGGAGTCAACGTCGAAATATTGGGTAAGAACACATGGCAGCTTACTGCTCGAAATTTACGGACTGCGGATTTGGATCCTGAACTATGCCGGCGTATCCGCGCCTCCATTCTTCTCGCCGGACCCATGCTTGCTCGCATGGGTGAATTGCAGTTGCCGCCCCCGGGAGGGGATGTCATTGGGCGCAGGCGTCTGGATACGCACATTTTTGCTTTGCAGGCCCTAGGCGCCCAGGTGGAGTACGACCGCACTCTGGAATTCAAAGCTGCGAAACTGGTTGGCGCCGATATTCTTTTGGATGAAGCCAGTGTTACTGCAACAGAAAATGTAGTTATGGCAGCCGTGACCGCCAGAGGAAAGACCACTATTCGCAATGCAGCCTCAGAGCCACATGTTCAAGAGTTATGCAATATCCTTAATAATATGGGAGCCAAGATAAGCGATATTGGCTCGAATACCATCCACATTGAAGGAGTTTCGCAACTGCGCGGAACAGAGTACACGATAGGCTCTGACCTGCTTGAAGTCATCAGTTTTGTGGGCGCATCTGTCGTTACAGGCGGACAGGTACGCATTCGGAATGCGGGGGTCCAATATTTGGAGATGGTTTCGCACGTCTTTCGCCGGATGGGGGTAGTTTGGGATACAGATGGGAATGATTTATTGGTGCCAGAAGATCAACCAAGAGTGATTATTCCAGATATGGATGGCGCAATCCCTGAGATCAAGACCAATGTATGGCCTGCTTTCCCAACTGACTTGATCAGTATTGCTATTACTGTGGCAACGCAAATGACCGGCTCGGTTTTGTTCCATGACTGGATGTTTTCTGGCCG
>CAZLOC010000038.1:4369-16917 GCA_964560935.1 uncultured Anaerolineaceae bacterium
CGTGTAGAGGAATGAATAATGAAGCGAGACGCGCTAACAGTGCGTCTCGCTTCTCTGCAATATTTTTGCAGGTTTGTAATAGGCCTGGAAATCCTATGGGGGCAACATGATGACTCTCTCACCTCGAATCACCATTGTCCATTTGTCGGGGTTGTTTGCGCATAACGCATAGCCTTCAGCATTGAATGTTTCCTTAGAATCGGTACTCCAAGCCCAAGCGGAATAACAGCCTTGTGGTAAGGTCTGAACAGTGTCGCCGTTCTTGCTCAGGGAGTAAGAGCGATACCCGCATTCACCGAAAACGGTCTTATTCAGATATAAGGAAATTGTAGCAGGAACTTTGTGCTCATTTACAATTCTGATGGTCGTTTTTGGGCCATCTGCATCAGCGGGTATAAGGTGTTTCAAGTCTTGACAGATGTCACCGGATGTTGTTGTCTCAGAGCTTAACGTATTCGTAGGTAGCGCGGAAACGGGTTGTGTGGGCAGTGGAATTGGAGTAGATGTCGGGGGTAAGGTTGGGACAGGTGTATCCGTTGGCGGGATGGGCGTGGCTGTAGGAAGGACTGCCTGGGTTTCGGCAACCATCGTCCAGGCGGCTGCGACCGCTGTTCCTTGGACATCTTCAGCGCTCATGGTAGGTTCTGGTTCAGGTCCGCAGGCGCTAAGTAAAAGTACGCTTGCAAACATGATGGTGAGGAGTTTCTTCATTTTAAGTGTAACTCTCCGATCGTATTCGTAAAATTTAGCAATTTGGAGCACAGCCTGCTTTGAGAATGATGCGTTCATTTTCTACCCAGAGACTGTAACCTCCTGGCCGCGTAATTGTATCCCCGCCAAATACCTTGAAATCCTGCTTGCCATCAACAAAGGCCGAAGCCCAGAAAGTCCCGACCGGAACATTCACAGTAGTATTGCCATCGAAAGAGGCTGAGATGATGCCGCATTGTCCAAGTTCCGTGGTAAATCCTAACGCTATGACAACATGACCTTTGGGTTTTGTGTTGTTCACAATTCTCAGCCTTGCGCTCTCCCCGTCCCAGGCTGTCAAAGGTTGATTGCAAGGATCGCTTCCACCGACTGACGGGGCGGTTGTATTTGTAGGCAGTATGCTGCTTGATTGAGTTGCAATGGATTGAGTAGGAGATGCTATGCTCAATGGTGGAACTGTGTTTGTTGGAAACGGGGTTGCTGTCGGAGCTTCTGTTGGCGGGATGAGTGTGGCCGTCGGGATAGCGGCCTGTGTTTCTGCCACCATGGTCATGGCGGCAGCCATGGCTGTTCCTTGAACGTCTGCTGGGCTCATCGTTGGTTCCGGTGTGGGTCCGCAAGCAGTCAACACGAGGGTTAGTATTGCAAATGCTATTAAGATGCGTTTCATAGAACTGTTATTCTCCAGTATATTATTTTCTTACTTTGTTACTGTGACTTTATCTTTCATAAAAGTGATTACCACTTCATTGTTTTTACCCAGGCTGAATGAACCTTGGAATTGTCTCCCGCCCACCCAGGCAACATAAGTGTATTGACCTGCCGGGGCTGAAACCCGCAACCCTTTAGCGACAGGATATTCAATGATTGTCGTATAGCCGTCCACTGTAGTGCAGTGCATAGATATATAAACTTCGGCCTTTGACCGGTTGATCAGACTGACCTTTCCATACGGGATTGCGGGCGGTAATGTACCATAAAAACGAGCATGTAGCGTTTCTGTGGCTGTTGGGGTGAATGGGGTAGTGGTAGCGAGAGTTCCTGTTGCAGTAGCAGTTGCCGTCACGGATGTACCGGTTGCTGTCGCGGTTGTATTTGGTTTCGGCGTCAAAGTATTCGTCGCTGAAGCATTCGGGTCGGGGGTCAAGGTATTGGTAGCCGTAGCGGTCCCGGCAGCGGCGGCTGTTTCCGTGAAGGTGGCGGTTGGCGCAGGGGTATCGGTAGCAGGTTCCAAGGTTGGCGTTGGAAGCGAGTTGAGCGTTTCCACTGCCAGAGTCAGGGCCAGAGCTGCGTCAGTGGCCTGTACGTCAACGGCAGGCGCACCATCGGGTTGTTGCAGGGATGGCAGCGCTGGAATACAGGCGCTCAGGAAGAGCGCCATTACCAACAAGTAAACACCTGTCCTCTTCATGATCGACTCCCTTAATTTTGCTGAATTACATCCAGGAATTGGCCGAGCACGTCCCGTAACATGCGTTCAGGTAGCGCGCCGACCTGACGATGCAAAACTTTGCCTTCAGCGACGAACAGCATGGTTGGGATACCCTGGACGCCAAACTTGCCAGCCCATTCCGGGTTCTCGTCGGTATTGACTTTTGCAATCAACACCTTCCCCGCATATTCTTTGGCCAGCTTATCCAGTACGGGTGCTACCATTTTGCACGGGCCGCACCAGGGCGCCCAAAAGTCAACAATGACCGGTAGCTCTGCCTGCAAGACAGTTTTTTCAAAGGCTGCATCGGTAACGTGAATGGGTTCTTCCACCATTGTAAAAAACCTTTCCGGGCGGTTGCCCTAAACCTCGGATTCGCCGGGCTTAAAAATTTTATATGTTGAGTCAATTTTGGCAGTCTTGCCAAGCATAATGCTAACCGAACAGTATTTTTGTTCCGAGAGCTTGATGGCCTGTTCCACATCTCTTACTTTCAAGCTATCACCCCAAAGTAAATACTCGACTTCAATATCGGTATAGACCATTGGAATTTTTTCGGCTCGCTTGCCACGAACTTTCACTTTGAAGTCTGTTGGGGTTATTTTTTTCTTTTGGAGGATAGAGACAATGTCTATACCTGTGCAACCAGCCAGCCCGACCAAAAGCAATTGCATTGGACCCATGCTTTCGTCCGCAGGACCCATTTGGACTGTTCCGCCTTTGGCGTTCTCTCCGAAGAAGTTCAATTCTCCTTGCCAGGTTGCTGTTACTTCTTTCCAGTTGTCGGTCAAAGGTTCCTCGCAATTTGCGAGTATAACACAAAACAACTTTGCCCCCGTGATATAATGGCCTGTCATGGCTGACATCCTATCCCGTTGGCGCAACGGTCTCTCAAAGACGAGCAAAGCAGCATTTGGACGGCTGGCGAGCCTGTTTGGCGCCACTGAGATTACGGATGAAACCTGGGATGAACTGGAAGCACTGCTCGTTCAGGCCGACCTGGGGATCGAGACCGCGACTGAAGTGATCAGCTCTCTTCAGCGCCTCACACGGACCGAAGGCCTGCTTCGCTCCGATGAATTGGGACAAGCGCTTCGGTCAGAATTGCGCCATCGCCTGGACGTGCCGCCCGTTATCGAATGGCCGGAGACCCCGTCCGTGTTGCTAGTGGTGGGTGTAAATGGTTCCGGGAAGACCACGACCATTGCCAAACTAGGCATGCGCTTCTTGAACGAGGGGAAATCCATTCTATTTGGCGCAGCCGACACCTTCCGCGCCGCAGCGGTAGATCAACTCCAGGTTTGGGCTGACAGGCTCAAGGTCGATGTGATCGCGGGCGCAGCGGAGAGCGATCCCGGCGCAGTGGCGTTCAACGCCGTCCAGGCTGGAGTTGCGCGCAATATGGACCTTATCATCATCGATACTGCCGGCCGCCTGCACACTCGTTTTAACCTGATGGAGGAGTTGAAAAAAGTCCATCGCGTAGTGGGCAAAGCCCTGCCGGGAGCGCCGCATGCCGTTTGGCTGGTGTTGGATGCAACTACAGGACAAAACGCCTTGCAGCAGGCGCGCGCTTTCAAGGAAGCGGTTAACGTCACAGGTATAATTTTGGCGAAGCTGGATTCTTCAGCGCGTGGCGGGATGGCTTTTGCTATCAAGCGCGAACTTGGGTTGCCGATATTGTTTGCCGGGCTGGGTGAGAAACCGGAAGATTTACAGCCCTTTGACCCGGATGCCTTTATCGAAGGAATTTTATCTACTGGATAGTCGTATCTTTTCAATGATTCAGGGTGTGGGGTAACCCCACTCCCCCCCTTCTCTTTGAAAAGATACGGATAGTTGGAGGAACAATGCAGGATTTGCTCGACCGTTTACAAGAAGCAGGGGAACAGACTCAGCACCTCATGGTGCGTCTTTGACTTCGCCAACAAAGAACTCAAACTCTCGCAACTAGAAAAGGAAATGGCCGACCTGAAATTTTGGGACGAGCCATCTAAAGCACAACGGACGATCAAGACAGCCAATGCACTGCGTGAGGAAGTGGAATCTTGGGGCGGATTTGCGCGCCGCATTCAGGATGCAACCGAATTGGCGCAGCTGGATGATGAAAGCCTGTACGCCGAATTAGAGATAGAAGTCGAGAGCATCGAAAAGGAATTGGAGAAACGTTCCTTCACTGCGATGCTTTCAGGGCGCTATGATTCTGAGGATGCGCTGCTGGCAATCCATGCAGGCGCAGGCGGCACAGATTCGCAGGATTGGGCCGAGATGCTGGAACGCATGTATCTGCGCTGGGCCGAAAAAAGCGGATATGAAACCGAGATCCTTGACTTGACCGAAGGCGAAGAGGCGGGTATAAAATCTGTCACCATTGCAGTGGACGGTAAATATACGTATGGGTATTTGCGCTCTGAGAAGGGTGTGCACCGATTGGTCAGGCTTTCTCCTTATGACGCTGCGCATCGCCGACACACCTCATTTGCGCTGGTGGAAGTTCTCCCACAAATCGCGATGGATGACCCTGAGGTCGAAATCGATCCGGGCGATTTGAAAATCGATGTGTTCAAATCGTCAGGCGCTGGCGGGCAGAATGTACAGAAGAACGCAACCGCCATTCGCATTACCCATATCCCGACCGGGATCGTGGTCATTTGCCAGAATGAGCGCTCGCAATTGCAAAACAAGGAAAATGCCATGCGTGTACTCAGGGCGCGCCTGCTGGAGATGAAGCAGGCGGAGAAAGATGAAGAGGTTGCTATCCTGCGTGGCGAATACACCAAGGCTGAATGGGGCAGCCAGATCCGTTCATATGTCTTGCATCCCTATCAAATGGTGAAAGACCATCGTACAGATTACGAGCGGGGAAATACACAAGCGGTTTTGGATGGCGAGTTGGATGATTTTATGGAAGCCTACCTGAAGCAAATAAAATGAGATGTTGATGGTAAGAAGAAGCGATCATCATGGGTGCCCCTGAATAAAGTTATGTAGATGCAAGGATAATTCTAAAAAAATCATTTTACAATTTTAGAATGGATTCAGCGGAACTTCTTCGCCAGGCAGTTCAGGCCGCGCGCAATGGACGGGAATTGACAGCCCGTGATTTGTTCCAGGATGTAGTCCGTCTGGATCCGAATAATGAGTTAGCCTGGATGTGGCTTTCAGGCTTGCTCGACCCTCTTGAAGACCGGCTAGCGGCTTGTGAGAGGGTCTTGTCTATTAATCCGGGTAACCAACGCATACGCGCTTATAGGGATAAATTGCTCAAAGAGCAAAATGCGGCGGAGCAGAAAGAATTATTCGAGCTTGACGAAAAAGTGCAGCAGGTACGCTGGCACATCGAAGACGGGAAGCGCGATGAAGCCTTGCTCCTTTTGCAAAAAATATTACGGGATAACGATGGTCACAAGGAAGCCTGGTTATTATTTGCCGATCTTTCGGTAAGTATCAATGATAAAGTACGCGCTTATGCGGCCATCCTTCAAATTGATCCTTCGAACGATTCTGCGCGTGAGAACCTGAAACGGTATAGATATTTTCAACGCAATCCCCTCGAGTTGGCAGCCTATTACGAGGAAGAAGGGAGGTTGGACCAAGCTTTGGCGTTGTATAACGTCCTGGCAGCGGAGGCAGGCAATACGTCTGAGTTTGAACGTATTTACCGGAATATTGTCCGTATAGAAGATACCAAAATTGAAAATATCCGCCATATCCGGCCTTCGTTTACGATCCTGCGTTTGAGTACGGGCTTGCCCTTGCTATACATCTTAGAGATGCTCATACAAGAAGGGTTAAACCCTGTCAGGCATCCTGCGCCCGATTTGTGGATTGGAGTACTCATCGTGATATTCGGCAGTTTTTTGCTTACAGTGGCCGGGATACGTTCGAGGCACGTTATCTGGCAGAGGTGGTTTGGCGACCCGGGAGGAAGAGGCTCCAATATGTCACGTATGCTTGTGGCGATCTCAGGATGGATGCTGGTGCTAATTCCTCATTTAATGTTGGTGTGGGATTCGTTCATGCGTTTACAGACATTTCAGATTCCAACCATACCGTGGATCAGGTAGAAAATGTTCCCGTTGAATGACACTGAGCCTAACCGATATTCCTGGTTTCCGTTCATGACTGTCTCCTTGATTGCCATTAATACTTTTATTGAAATTGCCAAGCCCTTGTATTTACCGGATAACATTGGCTTGTGGCAATACTGGGAATTCATGATGCGTTTCTATTTCACGCCTAAATTGATTCTTGCTGCTGAGGGACCGGGGATATTGTCAAGTTTCACATCCATGTTTATGCATGGGAACTTCGTTCATTTGTTGGGGAATATGTGGGCGTTGTGGGTATTTGGTCGCCGGGTGGAGGATGCCTGTGGCGCCTGGCGTTTCCTCATTTTTTATCTTTTGGCGGGTATCGGCGCTGACTTATTGACGACGCTGGTTATGTACAATTCGCCTACTCCCGGGGTAGGAGCAAGCGGAGCCATTTTTGGTGTGATGGGTGCTTATCTGCTCTTATATCCTGCCGGCCGGATCCGCACTTTAGTCACCATAAGTTTTGTACCCGCCTGGCCGCGAATTCGGGCCGGTTGGGTTGTGCTTTACTTCTTGGGTGTCCAAATTATCCCTGCGCTAACTATTTTATTTTCAAATGAAAATTTTGGAGTAGGATACTGGGCTCATTTAGGTGGATTCTTTTCGGCAGTATTTATCTTTCTTTTTATGCGCCCAGAGGCGTTTGCGCGCTACCTGAGTGATGCCGCTGTTTAATAAAAAACAGTCAGGCTTTTTGCCTGACCGTTCCGTTGCATTGCAATGGCTAGTTGCCGGTTGGTAAACGTTTTTCTAGTGTGCGGCTCAAAATATCTTCCTGCTCATCGGACCCGGCTTTCACCCGCTTGGATTTCTGGTCTTTATTACGAGCATTTGCGCGATTTAGGGCTTCCTGCCAGGCAATTTGCATGCCAGTCAACTCTGGCTCTCTTGGCTCTTCCTGGAGTTCAGCCATTATCGCTTCTTTCTTAGACCCGCGCTTGCCACGCTCTTTTCGAGCTTCTTTCTTGGCCGGTTTCAAATCCTCAGTCTCCGGCTCCAAGGCCTTCATGCTCAAGCGGATTTGCTTCTTCCTGCGGTTTACGTCTAACACAACGGCTTCAACTTCATCGCCTTCCTTGACGATTTCCTTCGGGTTTTTAATGTAACTGCGGGACATCTCGCTGACATGGATCAAGCCCGGGCGCTCTGCGCCAAAATCAACGAAGGCGCCATAGGTTTCCAGCCGGACAATCTTGCCCTTGACGACTGTTTCAGGTTTGATCTCATTCCATTCCATGCCAAGGGGTTCGACCATCGTCAGTTCTATGCGGTCTTTCTTGACACGGCGTACCCAGACATCCACAGTCTGACCGACTTGCACTACTTCTTCCGGTTTATTGACCTGGTCTTTCTGTAATTGTGAGATGTGAATAACGCCGGGCAGGTCCTGTCCAATGTCCACCAATACGCCAGCCAGGGTAGTTTTAAGCACCTTGGCTTTTAATTGGGTCTTCGGTTTTATCGCGCTGACTTGCGCGGTATCTGTTGTTTCTGTCATCGTATTGCTCCTATCAATGGGGATAATGCCAAGAAACGATTATACCTGCTTCAATAACTCACGTCAAATTGAATATGTGATTTTTCTCATAATCGGTTCCTAACCCTAAAAAGGGGCCAATTTGAGGTGAATTTTTTATCTTTTCCTTGACATATCCAGCTGAGTTGGGTATATTTCTGTTTGTTGTTTTCGGAAAAGATTTGGGATAATTATGTATGAAATCGACAAAGTTGATGTAAAAATTGTGAATTTTCTCCTGGAAAATGGCCGCATGCCGTCCTCCGAGATTGCGCGTCGCGTTGGGGATATATCGGAGAGAGCTGTGCGTTATCGTATCGAGCGTATGATCGAGGAGGGGGTCATCTATGTCACCGCCATCGTCAGCCCGCAGGCGTTTGGTCTGAATACTTTTGCCGATGTTTGGTTGGAAGTTGAGTCAGACAAAATCCTTGAGGTAGCAAACAAGATGGTTGAGTTCGAGAATGTCAGTTATGTGGCATGCGCTATTGGTGAAACGGACGTCAGTATTCAGATCGTAGCTGAAGATACCGCAGCGATCTATCGTTTTGTGACAGAGGTTGTCCGCAAAGTCCCGGGGGTGCGAAAAACGGTCACGTCGATTGTTCCGATCGTCTTGAAAGATGTGTATCAATGGCGTGTTCCTGGAAGTGTAGCAACGAACGTAAATAAGAAATAATCCTTGAGAGCTGTGGAGGCTAAATGAGTTATATAGGACAGAAAAGCAAAGCGCTGCAACAAAGGGCAATGAATGTAGCGCCGCTTGGGGTCAATTCCAACTTCCGATTTTGGGGAGAGGGGATCACACTTTACATGGATAAAGCGAAAGGCGCTTATCTGTGGGATGTGGACGGCAAGCGCTATATTGACTATCGCCTGGCTTTTGGCCCCATCATTTTGGGGCATTCCTACGATGAGGTGGACGCAAAAGTAATCGAAGAAATACAGCGCGGCACCCTCGCAGCCATGACCTATGAACTGGAAGTCGCGTTGGTGGAAAAAATCGTCGAAATGTGCCCGGCAGTCGAGATGGCTCGTTTGGCGTGTTCCGGGACAGAGTCCACGATGCACGCCATTCGTGTGGCGCGCGCGTATACCGGGCGGGAGCTCATCCTCAAGTTTGAGGGCAATTATCATGGTTTTCATGACCATACTTTATGGTCAACGTATGCTCCTGCTGAGTCTTATGGCAGCCGCCGTAGCCCGATCCCGGTGGCAGCCAGTTCTGGTATTCCCAAAGCAATGGCAGAAAAGATCATAACGCTGCCCTTCAATGACTTCGAAGGTTTCGAACGCATGATGAAGGCCTACGGGGAACAGATTGCGGCGGTCATCACCGAGCCCTGTCAGGGAAATTGTGGCGCGCTTGACCCTCTACCTGGCTTTCTGGAACTCATCCGTAAATTGACGACCGAGTACGGTGCGGTTTTCATCTTAGATGAAGTGAAGTCAGGTTTTCGCTTTGCCAACGGCGGCGCGCAGGAATACTACAACATCATGCCCGACATGGCGACTTATGCAAAAGCGATGGGAAATGGCTATCCCATTGCGGCATTCGGCGGCAAGAAAGAAATCATGAGCATCATCGGCCACGGTGTTGCACAGGGAGGGACATACACCAACAACAAACCCGGTGTAACAGGAGGCTTTGCCACACTGTCGCTTTTGCAACAGCAGCCTATCATTGAAACGATCAACATGCGCGGCCAGCGCCTGATGGATGGCTTGAAAGAAATTTTTGAAGACAGCAGCATTCCGGTGGTATTCAGCGGTCCTGCCTCCATGTTCTCGTTTACGGTAGGTATCGAGAAACCGACCTGCCAGCGTGAATGGACAGAAAGCGAACGGGATTACTATTTGCGTCTCGTGGATGCTGCAATCGAGCGCGGTGTGATGCCCGACCGTGATGCGCGTGAGCCGTGGTTCTTGTGCTATTCTCATTCCGAAACGGATATCGATGAAACGTTGAATGTCTTCGCTGATATTGTAAAAATCGTCAAGCGTTAATCAGCCTTGCAAAGGCCTACCCTGAGGCAAAACCGAAGGGTCTAAAACCTCCGCAAGGTTTTTAGGAGATAGATATGGCAGAAATGACATCGAAAGAAATGGTTGACCTGAGCCGAGAGTACACCTTTTTCTCATGGTCGGTGCAGGCACAGGTCAACCCAATCCCGGTGATAAAAGCGGAGGGGGTGTATTTCTGGGATGCGGACGGGAAGCGTTACCTCGACTTCTCGTCCCAGTTGATGAACACAAACATCGGACACCAGCATCCTAAAGTGGTTAAAGCCATCCAGGATCAGGCTGCCAAATTGTGCTTCGTCCATCCCGGCAACGCTACCGGACCCCGCGGTCTGCTCGGCAAAAAATTAGCCGAAGTCACCCCCGGGAAACTCAAGAAGACCTTCTACGCCCTGGGTGGCGCAGAAGCCAATGAGAATGCGATCAAGATCGCCCGCTTCTACACCGGACGGCACAAGATCCTGGCGCGCTATCGCTCCTATCACGGCGCAACATACGGGTCGATTGCGCTGACCGGCGATTACCGCCGCAACGCTGTGGAGCCGGCCATGCCGGGTGTCGTACATTTCCTCGACCCATTCTGCTATCGCTGTCCGTTTGGACAGAAGCCGGAGTCGTGCAAGCGGGAGTGCATCCAGCACCTCGAAGAGGTCATCAGCTACGAGGATCCGGATAAGATCGCGGCCATTATTATGGAAGGTGTGACCGGCTCGAACGGGATCATCGTCCCGCCGGACGACTACTGGCCGCGCGTCCGCGAGATTTGCGACAAACATGGCATCCTGCTCATTTCTGATGAGGTCATGAGCGGCTGGGGCCGGACCGGGAAGTGGTTCGCAGTGGACAACTGGGGCGTCGAGCCAGACATGATAACTACCGCGAAGGGGATCACCTCCGGGTACATGCCGCTGGGTGCAGTGATCGTCTCGGAGAAGATAGCTGATTTCTTCGAAGATAAATATCTATATGCCGGCCTGACGTACAGCGGGCACGCGCTGGCCTGCGCCGCTGCCTTGGCCACGATTGAAGTCTACGAAGAAGACGGCTTGATCGAGAACGCAGCCACGCTTGGCAAATATCTTGGCGAAGCGCTGGAAGACATCAGAGAGCGTCATCCCTCGGTCGGCGATGTGCGCTACATCGGCTTATTCTCGACAATTGAACTTGTTGTAAATCGCGAGACGAAAGAACCCTTTTCCCCTGTCGTGATGGGCGAAGTAGGTAAGGTTTTGAAAGAAAATGGACTGTTCACCTTCATCATGGTCAAAGACCTGGGAACGATGGTCTTTGTGGTACCGCCGCTGTGCATCACGAAAGCACAATTAGATGAGGGATTGGAGCTAGTTGAGAAAGCACTGGAAGTAGCAGATAGAAAGGTGAAATAACATGTCGAAAATCTTGAATTACATCAACAACGAATGGATTGAACCCAAAGTTAGTGAATATGTCGATGTCATTAACCCGGCTACAGGTGAAGTGATAGCCAAGACACCGCTGTGCGGCAAAACGGATGTAGATTTAGCAGCGAAAGCTGCTGCTGAAGCATTCCCGGCCTGGCGGTGCACACCTGTCCAGGACCGCGTCCAGTACCTGTTCAAGTTGCGAGACCTGCTCAAAGCTAACATGGATGAGATTGGCCGCACGATTACCAACGAGTGTGGCAAGACGTTTGACGAATCGAAGGCTGAGATGGTACGCGCCATCGAGAACGTCGAGGTAGCCTGCGGAATGCCTCATTTGGGTAAGGGCGAGTTTGTAGAGGATATTGCCCGAGGCATTGATGAGATGATGATCCGCCAGCCGGTGGGCGTATGTACTACGATTGCACCGTTCAACTTCCCCGGCATGATACCGTTCTGGTTCCTGCCCTATGCGCTGGCATGTGGCAATACTTACATTATCAAGCCCTCCGAAAAAGTGCCGATGACGATGCAGTTGATTTTCAAACTTATTGAACAGGTTGGTTTTCCGAGGGGCGTAATCAACATGGTCAACGGCGCAAAGGACGCGGTGGATGGAATTCTCGACCATCCCGTTGTACGGGCAGTTACCTTTGTCGGTTCGACCAACGTGGCGAAGTATCTCTATGCGCGCGCCGCCTCCAACGGTAAGCGCGTCCAGGCACAGGGCGGGGCTAAGAACCCGGCCATCATCATGCCTGACGCGGATATGGAGACGGCAGCCAGGATTATTACCGATTCGGCCTTTGGCTGTGCCGGGCAGCGCTGCCTGGCCGTCTCGCTGATTGTGACGGTGGCGGAAGCCCGCAACACTTTCACCGAGCTGATCTGTGATGCCGCCTCCAGCCGGGTGCTTGGTTATGGCCTCGATGAAGGAGTGCAGATGGGGCCGGTCATCAGTCAAGCCAGCAAAGAGCGTATCGAGCAGTTAATAGGCATCGGGTCCAAGGAAGGTGCGACAGTGTGCGTTGACGGGCGTGGAACAACCATCAAGGGCTATGAGAATGGTACATTCGTCCGACCGACTGTGATTTCAGACGTCCAACCTGGCAGCGAGTTCTGGCGGACCGAGATTTTTGGCCCTGTTCTTGGAATGATGCACGTCAATACGATTGACGAGGCCATTACGCTGGCCAACAGTCATGCTTATGGCAACCAGGCCAGCTTGTTTACTTCATCCGGATCGGCGGCGCGCAAGTTCCGTTATGAGGTCGAGGCAGGCAATGTCGGTATTAATATCGGCGTGTCCGCGCCGATGGCTTTCTTCCCATTCAGCGGCTGGAAAGATTCCTTCTTTGGCGATATGCACG
>CAZLOC010000039.1:0-14796 GCA_964560935.1 uncultured Anaerolineaceae bacterium
TTCTCCTCCTTTCAAGAGAGAACCGGGGTCGGCGTCCCCGGTTCTCGCAATTTAAGGGACAGATGGAAATCGAGCGGGAAACTATTCCTTGAAAGCAGTATAATCTTACCACCCCAAATTGAGAGGATACCCATGACTGTTCAAATCACTATCGTTGGCCTCGGACAGATTGGCGCTTCGGCTGGGCTGGCGCTTGCAGAACATAGATCCTTGTTGCATCGGGTGGGACATGATAAGGAACCGGAAGTAGCGAAGAAAGCCCAAAAGATGGACGCGGTGGACGATATAAAATTCAATCTCCCCTCGGCAGTCCGCGAAGCCAAGATCGTGCTGCTAAGCTTGCCTGCCCACGAGATGCGCGCCACCCTGGAGGCCATCGCCCTGGACCTGCCTGAAGGCGCCGTAGTGATGGACACTGCCCCTGTCAAAGAAGCGGTTGCAAAATGGGCCCAGGAAATTCTGCCTGAAGGCCGCCATTACATTGGGTTGGCGCCAGCCATCAATCCACTTTACCTGCACCGTACCGAACTGGGTATTGAGGCGGCTGATGCCGACCTTTTCAAGAACGGCCTGATCTCGTTGAACGCCTTGCCTGGCACACCGGGGGAGGCTGTGAAGCTGGCTTCGGACCTGATCCATCTATTGGGCGCAACACCCTTATATGGAGACATAGTCGAAACCGACGGCCTGATGACCAGCACGCACCTGATTCCACAGTTGTTGGCGGTGGCTTTGCTTAATGCCATCGTCGACCAACCCGGCTGGAACGACGCGCGCAAGCTGGCCGGTCGCCCCTTTGCAACGTTGACATCTGCCGTAGTAGATCAGGATGGATTCGAAGCCCTGACCGAAGCCGCTCTCCTCAATCAAAAGAATGTCACTCGTGTCTTGGATGTCCTCATTGGCGTCTTAAGTGGCTTGCGTCACGATATAGCCGAAGGGGATCGTGAGGGCGTATCTGACCGCATTGAGCAGGCTTTGGCGGGCCGCCAGCGCTGGTTGGTTGAACGTCTCTCTGCTGACTGGGCGGAAGGTGAGAAACCGGACCTCTCGGAGCTGCCATCTGTTTGGGAGCGTATGATGGGCTCTCGCAAGAAACGAAAATAGTTTTCGTGGCGTTTTATTGCTATATCCTTGAATGTGCGGACGGGACGTTTTACACCGGCTGGACAACCGATCCTGAGCGGCGACTGGAACAGCACAACCGGGGAATCGCTGCGCGCTACACTCGCAGCCGGCTCCCGGTAAAGCTGGTCTATCTCGAGCCTCAGCCGGACCGTGCCACGGCAATGAAAAGAGAGAGGGCCATCAAGCGCCTCTCTCGTAAGCAGAAAAAGAAATTGACCCTCACCCCTGACCCCTTATCATCCCCGAAGGGGGCTCCCTAAAAGGGAGAGGGGAATTTAATCGGTAAACAGCGGCAAATGCCCTAACGAGATGATGTGCTGCCACTTGGCGCGCTCGCCCTCGGTCAAGATGGCGGCTTCGACGGCAACGCTTGCGCCAGCCTTTTCAAGGATCATGCGCATGCCTTGCAAGGTCGAACCGGTGCTGATGACATCGTCGAGGATGACCGCTTTCTTGTCTTTCAGCAAGTCACGGTCTTTCTCATCCAGAATCAAGATCTGCGGCTGACCGGTCGTGATGGACAGGGTCTCGGCTTTGAGGGCATCCCCCATGTAAGGCTTGTATGTCTTACGTAAAATGACATAAGGTTTCTTGGTTTCAACGGAAAGCGCATACGCCAGTGGGATGGACTTGGCCTCAGCTGTGATCAGCACATCATAATCCACGCTTTTGAGTTTTTTATTGAGTTCTTTGGCGCAGGCCTGGACCAGTTCGGTATCCCCCAGGATGTTCAAAATCGCAATTCGTAAGCCGGGAGCAACTTCGAAGAGGCGTAAGTCGCGCTTCAATCCGGCAATTTCAACAGAATAGGTCTCACGAGCAGACATGTTTCCCTCCGGGGAAATGGTATAGACAGGGGTTAGTTTATCACAAATCACCTCAGACAAAAATTAAGAACTGACGGTACGCATCGTCCCGCAGGTTCATCCTACGAACAGGTCAAATTCGAGCATCTTGCGGGACGTTATATTTAGAGCGTGTATAATCCTGATATGCTGCCAGACTTACAACTCAAAGATGTTGTGCGGATGCGCAAAGCGCACCCTTGCGGCTCATATGAATGGACCGTGACTCGTCTGGGAGCGGATATTGGTCTGGAATGTAAAGGCTGCGGTCGACGTGTCATGTTGACGCGCCGTGAACTGGTCCGACGTGCCAAAATGATTCATCCACAACAGGAAAATGATGCTCATGAACCAGAATAAAAAACCGCATGTTCTCTTTCTTTTTTCGGATACCGGTGGGGGCCACCGCAGCGCAGCGGAAGCAATCATAGAGGCGCTTCAACTTGAATACGGCGATTCAGTCACAACTGAGATGCTGGATTTCTTTAAGGGCTATGGGCCGTTACCTATCAACAAAATGCCGGATTGGTATCCCGATATGGTCAAGGCCCCGTACCTGTGGGGATTGAGTTTCAAAATGAGCGACGGGCGTCGTCGCGCGCGTGCTATCACAGCCAGTATGTGGCCGTATGTGGGCCGTGCGGTGCGTGCGCTGGTCAAGAACCACCCGGCTGATTTGATTGTCACGGTCCATGCGCTGGCAACCACAGTTATTTTGAAGGCGCTCGGGCGAAACCGGCCACCCTTCATCATCGTTGTGACCGACATGGTTTCCACGCACGCGCTTTGGTACGACCAGCGCGCCGATCTGATCCTTGTGCCGACTGAAATGGCTCGTCAGCGTGCCATTGCCTACGAGATGGACCCGGGTCAAGTACACGTCGTCGGCCAGCCGGTCACTTTGCGTTACTGCGCGCCTGCTGGAGACAAGACGGCATTGCGCCAAAAACTTGGCTGGGAAGGGGATAAGACCGTCATCCTGCTCGTTGGCGGCGGCGAAGGGATGGGGCCGCTAGGCAAGACTGCGCGTGCGATTGCCACCTCGGGATTGGACGTTGCGCTTGTCATCGTTTGCGGACGGAATCGGCGCCTCAAAAAGCATCTCGAATCGCTGGATTGGTTGATTCCCGTTCATATCTACGGTTTCACCCGCGACTTGCCTGATTTTATGCGTGCTGCTGATGTACTGGTCACCAAGGCCGGGCCGGGAACGATTGCCGAGTCACTGAATGCCAATCTCCCCATGATCTTATATGCCAGGTTGCCGGGGCAGGAAGATGGCAATGTCGCCTTTGTGGTGGAAGAAAAAGTTGGCGTCTGGGCGCCACAGCCTAAACAAGTCGTGCAGACCTTGAGAGAATGGGTGCAAAAGCCTGAGGTTCGCCTGCAATATGTTGAAAACTGTCAGCGGGCTGCCAGACCGGATGCAGCCCGCCAGATCGCACGTGCAATTGGGGCAGTCCTGGAACTTAGTCCCGAAGAAGCAACACCAGTGTAAGAAAGCCAGCAACCGGTCAAATTGCCAGGCGCCTTTCAGGCAATTCAGGAGTTACGCAGTTGAATATGAGAAACCCAAAAATAAGGAGGGCGTGCTATGCACCCTCCTTATTTTCGGTATCTTTTCGCAAACTACGTAAGTCCTAAATTAATCCTCTGGGTGCATGTATACTTTGCCAGTGAGGAAGGGGATTTCGATACCCTCTTTTTCCAGTGCGGCTTTTATCAATTCAAAAGCCATGTCCTTTGCCCTGAGCGGATCGGTCTTGGAGTTATTGATCCAGAAGTAAGCGCTCAAGTTAATGGACGATTCGGCGAAGGTGTGGAAGACTACCATTGGTCCCGGTTCGCCAACATAGCCGGGTACGTTTTTAATCGCCTCGAGCACAACCTTTCGGGCCACGGCCGGGTTGGTGCGATATGACACACCCACCGGCAGTTCGACGCGGCGAATCTCGGCGCGCGTATAGTTGGTTATCGGGTTGGCAAGGATTGTTGCATTGGGAATGGTGACCATACGCCCATCGATTGTCTTCATTTCAGTGGTTCGCAGGTTGATGGCCAGGATTGTCCCAGTGAACTGGTCCGTCTCGATCACATCTTCGACCTCGAAGGGTCGTTGAATGAGCAGGATGAGGCCCGCAACGAAATTTTGCATGATTTCTTGCAATGCAAAACCTACTGTGAAACCCAGGATGCCAAGCCCGGCCAGGAAGGCAGTTACATCGAAGAAGCGTTGTAGCGCCGCAATCACGCCGATGACAATAATGCTCCAACGTGTCAATTGCGCCAGCAAATGTGTTGCTGCGCGGTCCGCGTTTCGTTCCGTTAAAACTTTCCTGAGAAGCTTGCTGAGTATCTGCGCAACATACAGGCTGATGACGAAAATCAAAATAGCCGTGAGCAAATTCGGTAAAGCCGCAATTACTTTTTCGATGAGTTGGTTAAGATATTCTTGCATGTATCCTCCTTCATGGGCGGATTTTTGCAATCTTAACGCAAAGACGCGTATGAGTCCAATCAGGTTTTTTGGGAGATACCCGGACCTTTTCGTGGCATATCCTGGAGAACCTCCAATCATTTGTTTTAGAGTAGAATCCAGCAGAATTTAATTATCTGCCAGCCTGATATAATCCCTCTCATGCCTATCCTGGATGCCCACACCCTGGAGTTTTTCAGCCGCAGCCCCGAGCAAACGCGGCGTGTCGGTATGCGCCTGGGTGGATTGCTCCGGCCGGGCGACATAGTCTGTTTGCAGGGTGAATTGGGCGCAGGGAAGACCACACTGGTGCAGGGATTGGCCCAGGGCTGGGGTTCTCTCGACCCGGTTTCCAGCCCGACCTTTATCATTGTAAACATTTACAGACGACCCGACGACGGGCAGCTTTTTCACATGGACGCTTATCGCCTCGACTCCGCGCCCGAAGCTGCTGAGGTGGACCTGGACGAAATGCTCGCCCGGGGTTCCCTGCTCGTTGAATGGCCGGAACGTATCCAGGAGATTTTGCCTGAGCATCGCATGTGGATCTCGTTCGAATATGTGGCTGAGGAAAACCGTCAGATGTTGATAAGGGCCATAGGCGCTCGCTACGATGATTTGTTGGCGGAATTGCGCCAGGACCTTTTTGGAGGCGACTGATGCTGCTGGCAGTGGATACCTCCACCAGACAAATGGGCCTGGCGCTTTATGATGGTGCCCAGGTGATTGGCGAACTGCTCTGGCATAGCCGCCACTATCACACCGTAGAATTGGCCCCCGCAGTTGCCGACCTTATGTCTCGCTCTGGATTGAAGATGGACGCAATCCAGGCGTTGGGTGTTGCCTTGGGTCCCGGCTCGTTTACCAGTTTGCGCGTGGGACTGGCCTTTGTCAAAGGGCTGGCATTGGCGCGTCGCTTGCCAATTATTGGTGTGCACACATTGGATGTGGTTGCCGCAGCGCAGGAAGTGCGCGATCTGCCGCTGGCAGCCGTCTTGCAGGCAGGGCGCGGCAGGCTGGCGCTGGCCTGGTACGAAGCCGGAGAATCAGGCTGGCGTTCCAAGGGGCCGCCCAGCGTGACGTCCGTAGATGAATTGGCCGAGAGCATCAACAAACCGACGATCGTGTGCGGCGAGTTGACCGCCGACGAACGTCAACGGTTGGCGCGTAAACGAGTGAATGTGTTGCTGGCCTCTCCGGCGGCGTGTGTGCGGCGACCAGCCGTCCTGGCGGAACTGGCCTGGGAGCGCTGGCAGGCTGGGGCGCAGGATGATGCGGCTTCGCTTACGCCGATCTACCTGCACGTGGCCGATCCAATCCCATCATGAGTTTAATTATCCGCAGGATGACCGTCGAAGATGTGCCAGCCGCGCATGAGATCGATGTGTCCTCCTTTACATTGCCCTGGCCCGAACGTTCGCTGCGCTTCGAAGTGACCGATAATCCGGCAGCACGTTGTTGGGCGGCAGAATTGGATGATCATTTAGTTGGAATGTTGGTGCTATGGATGATCGTGGACGAAGCACATATCGCCACTGTTGCCACGCACCCTGGTTATCGACGGCAGGGCATTGCATCACAATTATTGGTCGAAGCATTGAAATCTGCATACGCAGAAGGCGCGCGAAGTGCTCTTTTAGAGGTCCGCGCCGGGAACCAGGCTGCGCAAAAAATGTACCGCAAGTTCGGGTTTGAAGTGGTTGGCCGTCGGGAACGTTATTATAAAGATAATTACGAGGATGCGGTTTTGATGACTTTGCCCCGTTTGTCTGTTGAATTGACGTCCTGTTGAACTGTATAACGGGATAACAAAAAACGTATAATCGGAGAAACGATGAGCACTGAAGAGACTCTTGCCCAAGTTGCCCAGGAAGTGTCCCAGTGTACCTGCTGCGAGTTGCATCGTACGCGCAAGCAGGCTGTTCCGGGCGAGGGACCTGCAACTACTGAGATCATGTTAATAGGGGAAGGTCCCGGTTTTCACGAAAATGAGCAGGGAAGGCCATTTGTCGGCGCAGCAGGCAAATTCCTGGAAGAATTACTGGCGCAGGCAGGGTTGAAACGCTCGGATGTCTGGATCGGCAACGTGATAAAATGCCGTCCGCCGGGCAACCGTGATCCGCTGCCTGAAGAACTGTCTTCTTGCGATGATTATCTTGAGCGGCAGATCAGAGCCATCAATCCCAAGATCATTATCACGCTTGGGCGTTTCTCAATGGCTAAATTCATGCCAGGTGCCAAGATCAGTACGGAGCATGGGCAGATGCGCAAGGTTGGCAACCGCTTTGTCATTCCCATGTATCATCCGGCGGCGGCTTTGCATCAACCAAAGTGGCGGCCACAGATCTTAGCGGACTTTGCCAAATTGCCGAAACAACTTGAGCAGGCAAGAACTACGTTGGCGAACACTACTCCTGGTGATGATGAATTGCCAGGTGAAGAACCGACACAACTGTGTCTTTTTTAGTCAGATATCTTAACTTTTCGTCTTTTAACGTTAAAAAGGAACTATGAATACAAAGGAAACCCTCATCAAGAATTTGCACGACAAAAAGGCCCGCATTGCCATTCTAGGGCTGGGCTACGTTGGACTGCCGCTGGCAGTTGTGTTCGGCGAAGCAGGTTTTCATGTCACCGGGATTGATCCGGATGCACGGAAGGTGAATTCGCTCAACAAAGGCGTATCATACATCCCGGATGTAAAGACGGAAGCCATTGCTGCATTGGTCAAATCTGGGAATTTGACCGCTACAACCGATTTTTCGATTTTGAAAGAGATGGACGCGGTCAGCATTTGCGTGCCGACCCCGTTACGCAAGACCGGCGACCCGGATATGTCTTTCATCATGTCTGCTGCCGAAGAATTGGCGAAGTACGTCCATAAAAATATGGTGGTCGTCTTGGAATCCACTACATATCCCGGTACGACGCGCGAAATCCTGCTCCCTATGTTGACTGAAAAAAGCGGACTGAAAGTGGGCGAAGATATCTTCGTGGCCTTTTCCCCTGAGCGTGTCGATCCCGGGCGGGAAGACTGGATCACTATCAATACGCCCAAGGTCATCGGTGGTATTACCGAGGCCTGTTCGGAGGTTGCCGAGGCATGGTATTCCGGCGCGATCCAGACGATTTTCCCGGTCAGTTCGGCGGAAGCGGCTGAGTTGGCAAAATTGCTTGAAAACACCTTCCGCATGATCAATATTGGCATGGTCAATGAGTTGGCGATCATGTGCGAACGCCTGGGTGTAGATGTGTGGGAAGTAATCGATGCAGCGGCTACCAAGCCATTCGGCTTTATGAAGTTCACGCCGGGGCCTGGTCTTGGCGGTCACTGCATCCCGATCGACCCGTTGTACCTTTCATGGAAGATGAAATCGTTTAATTACAATGCGCGTTTTATCGAACTGGCTTCTGAGATCAATACCAACATGCCGCGTTACGTAGTCAGCCGCGTGTTGGAAGCCATGAACGATCGCGGCAAAACGCTCAAGGGTTCAAAAGTGCTGGTGTTAGGTGTGGCTTACAAGCCTGATATTGACGATGTGCGCGAATCCCCGGCGTTGGATGTGATCGGCCTGTTACAGAACAAGGGCGCCCAGGTGGAATATCACGACCCCTACATCCCACACATTCATCATGAGTACGATGGTTGGCAAAAGGATAGCATCAAAGATGTGATGAAGGGCGTTAAGGAAGCCGATGCAGTGGTCATTGTGACCAATCATAAAGATTACGATTACAAAGCTATCCTGGACGCAGCCAAATTTGTCTTTGACTCGCGCAATGCCTTGGGTAAATTGGCAAAGGGCAATCCGAAAGTAGAAAGGCTGTAGTTCGTATGGCGAGTCTTTTGACCTTTGTGAAGGCCTGCTTGTAAGATACCAAATGGAAAACGGCCTTCGCAAAGGTTTCATAATCAAGGAAATTTTATGGGCAACTATTTAGTCACGGGAGCCGCCGGTTTTATTGCCTCACGTGTCTCGGAATACTTGATCAATGATGGGCATACGGTCATTGGCGTCGACAACATGAACGATGCCTATGACGTCCGTATGAAAGAATACCGTCTGTGCAAGCTACAAACCTTGCCCGGTTTCACCTTCCATAAACTGGATATTTCCGAAAAGTCTATCATTGAGCAATTCAAAAAAGTCAAGTTCGAGGGCATCATCAACCTGGCAGCGCGGGCGGGAGTCCGCTCCAGTGTCGAGAATCCCTGGGTGTATTTGGAATCAAACGTGACCGGCACGTTGAATATGCTGGAGCTCTGCCGCCAGACTGGCACGCAGAAATTCCTGCTGGCATCCACCTCCAGCATTTATGGTGAGAATCCGCCTTATCCAACGCCGGAAACGGCTTCCAGTGACAAGCCGCTCCAGCCGTATGCGGCCAGCAAAAAGGGGGCTGAAGCGTTAGCGCATGCGTATCATTATCTCCACGATATAGATGTCAGTGTGGTGCGCTATTTCACCGTCTACGGACCAGCGGGACGCCCTGATCTGGCGCTCTTCCGTTTCACGCAATGGATCAGTGAAGGCCGCCCGGTGCAGGTGTATGGCGATGGAGAGCAATCGCGTGGATTTACCTATCTCGACGACATTGCGCGCGGTACCATCCAGGCGCTCAAGCCGCTCGGTTATGAAATCATCAATCTGGGCGGGCACGAGGTCATCACGATCAATAATCTGATCACGCTCATCGAAGATGTGGTTGGAAAAAAAGCCGTTGTCGAATATGGCCCGGCTGTGTTGGCCGATATGCGCTCCAACTGGGCAGATGTACGCAAGGCGGGGGAACTGCTTGGCTGGGAACCGCAAGTGGACTTGCGCGAGGGCGTCCGCCGCTTGGCTGAGTGGTACGACGCCGAACGCTCCTGGGCAAAGGACGTGCTCACCCCGTGAGTCTCTGGCAGAAAACCTGGACCATGCTGAAAGAAGATGCGCTGCTGGGAAAAGTCATTCGCAACAGCGCGCATCTTTTTACCAGCAATAGTCTGAGCTTGGTCCTGAGTATGCTGCAGGGTATCCTGGCTGCGCGTCTGCTTGGCCCGGCCGGGTATGGTCTGGTCGGAATTGTGATGGGCTATGCTTCGACGGTCAACGGCCTGCTCTCGTTCCGGATGAGCGAACTGGTTGTCCGCTATGGGGGGGAATATTTAGAGAGCAACGAACGGGACAAGGCAGCTGCCCTCGTTAAAGCAGCCAGTCTCATCGAGGGAACTGTATCCGTGCTGGCCTTCCTGGTCGTCCTGCTGAGCGCCGGATTGGCGACGCGATACTTCGCGAAGACGCCCGGCACGGAGATGCTTTTCATCGTTTATGCGCTGGGATTACTGGCCAATTTCAACATCGAGACCTCCACCGGCATCCTGCAGGTGACCGATAAGATCCGCTTGCAAGGTATTATCAATCTTGTTCAAACGATCATAACAGCAGGGATCATTACTGCTGCATATTTCTTGCAGGGCAGTTTGCAGACTGTGCTTGGCGCTTATCTGCTTGGCAAAATTATTTTAGGGCTGGGCATGTTCATCATCGCGCAAATTCATCTGCGCCGCGCCCTCCAGCGTAGTTGGTGGACGGCTTCTATTCGGTCATTGCCTGCCTTCAGAGAAATGGCGAAATTTTCTATCAGTTCCAACTTGAGCGCCACCGCTATCCTTGTCTTTCGTGAGAGCGAGATCTTGTGGGTGGGTTTCTTCCTATCCAGCGAAGCGGCGGGGTATTACAAGGTCGTCTATGCGATCATCAGTTTGTTGTCCGTGCCGGCCAATCCGCTCATCCTGACCGTATATCCCGAACTGAACCGGCTGATTGTGCAGAAGGCCTGGCCGCGCTTGCGCGATTTCCTGCGCAAAGTAACCACGCTCTCTTTTTCTTACAATATGCTCCTGGCATTGGGCTTGGTCTTCTTTGGCCGTTGGGTGCTTTGGATTTACGGCGAACAATACGTGGTTGCTTACCCTGCTATGATGGCTTTGCTGGTAGGCTTTGTTTTCAACTACACCTTGTTCTGGAATCGTCCGCTGCTACTTTCGTTGGGACTCCCTGAATTTCCACTCAAAGCCACTGTTGTAGCAGGCGTGATAAAACTGGCGCTGGCCTTTCCGATCGTACCGCGTTTCGGCTACGTGGCTGAAGCCGCGTTGTTATCGTTTTACTACATCGCTTCCGTCGGTGCAATTGTCTGGCGCGGAATGAAAGAAATTCGCTTGAAGGAGCAAGGCTAACCACAAAGTTGCTAAGACACGAAGACACAAAGAAAAAAGTTGTGGCTTTGTGTCTCCGTGTCTTCGTGGTAAAACATTTCCATGCGTATTGCAGCAATTACCAACTCCCGCATCCCCTCTCTCACGGCCAATTCCATCCAGGCTATGAAAGTTTGCCAGGCGTTGGTACAACTCGGACACGAGATCCGCGTTTTTGCCCCGCGCGAGACAGAGCCTGTTGTATGGGAATTGTTAGCTTCCCACTATGGATTGTCCAAACGGTTCGAAATCGAGTGGTTGCCATCCGTACCCGCGCTCAGGCGTTACGACTTCACTGTTCATTCCATTGTTGCGGCGCGCAGATTCAAAGCGGATATGGTCTACACCTGGCTGCTCAACCCGGCAGTTGTAGCGCTCTGGATGGGCTGGCCGGTAGTACTGGAAATGCATGCCGAAGTGACCGGTCACCTGGGTCCGTGGCTGATGCGCCTGTTCTGGCGCTCATCCACGCAAAAGCGGATGCTGGTGACCACCCGTCCGCTGCGAGATGCCATCGAAACCCCGCCCGAAAAAGGCGGGGAAACGGTAGCAGGCCTGACGTTTCCGGAAGATGCGGTACAGATTGCGCCCAATGGTGTGGACTTGGCCCAGTATGAATCCCTGCCCGATGCGGCTGAAGCCCGCCGTCGTCTTGGATTGGAAGAAAAGCTGACCGTCGGCTTTACGGGGCACATCTACCCCGGTCGCGGCGCAGACTTGTTGTTCGAATTGGCTGGACGCATGCCCGACATCAACTTTTTGTGGGTGGGCGGTACGCCGGATGAGGTAGCCTACTGGCGCGACAGGCTGGCGGACGCGGGCGCTTCGAACGTGACCATGACCGGCTTCGTGGAAAACAGCCGCCTGCCGCTTTATCAAGCTGCCGCCGACATTTTGTTGATGCCTTATGGACGTTCGATCTCGGCCTCCAGTGGACAGGATATCGCCGAAGTGATCAATCCGATGAAGATGTTCGATTACATGGCCGCAGGACGCGCGATTGTAAGTGCTGACCTGCCCGTCATCCATGAAGTGCTGAACGAGAAAAATGCCCTTTTTTGTGAGCCGGGCGATGTCGATGTGTGGGAGCGCACACTGCGGACTTTGCTGACCGATGCGCCCCGGCGGCTGGCATTGGGTGCACAGACGCGAAAGGAAATAGCCGGGTATACTTGGGTCGCCCGCGCCGAACGTGCGTTGGAGGGGTTTGGAACTTAACACAAAGTCTCAAAGACACGAAGACACAAAGAAAAAATGAATTTTGTGCCCTTGAGACTCTGTGACTTGGTGGTAAAAAACATTTATGTTTCGTCACTTACTCTGGATGTTGCCGGTTGGTCTTTCATTGGGGGCGATATTGTCATTTTTACAACCCGGTAACTGGCTGGTCGGCTGGCTGGCTTTCTCTTTCCTCTTCCTTTTTTCTTTCTGGCTTTTCATACGCTTTTACCGTTGGGCTGGTGACGGACGTGCGCTGGCCTGGATAGTTGCGCTGGCCTTCTCTCTGCGCCTGCTTACCGGCGTTGGCGTGTATCTGGCGCTGCCTGTAGACGGCCACGAGGATGCCGATGATCGCGCCGGGTTTATTTACACCGATGCCCACCGCCGTGATGACCAGGCCTGGGAACTGGCGCAATCCGACGAGCCCATTCTATCTGCTTTCAACAAGACCTATCACACCGATCAATATGGCGGCCTGCTGGCATTTACGTCTTTGGCTTATCGTTATCTTTCGCCCGATGCGCATCGACCAATTTTGCTGATAATTCTTTCAACAATTGTTGCTGCCCTGGGTATGCCATTCTTCTGGCGTGCGGCGCGACTGGCCTTTGGGGAGCAGATTGCACTTGTTGCTGGCTGGATGCTCGTACTCTATCCTGAAAGCCTGCTGTTGGGTGGCGCGGCCATGCGCGAGCCGTATCTTATAACCTTCGGCGCGATGTCATTATGGGGCTTTGTGGACTGGCAATTCAATCATTCCCGCCGTGCATATCTACTCCCTTCGGGGATGATATGGCTTGGTCTCGGATTGGCTGGTATGTTGCTGGTCTCACCTGTTGTGGCGCTGGTCACACTGGTTATTCTGGGTGGTTGGTTGTGGATGGCGCGTGAGCATGGCCGACTTTCGTGGATCTCGTTCTTTGCCGCGGCTTTGGTCCTGGTGGTCGGGTTGGCGTTACTGGCCTGGGCGCTCAACCGGCAAGGCAACTTTGGCGGTGGGCCGTTGGGCGTGATCGGTGGCTGGTTCCGGGAAGCGGTGAAATGGGATGTGTACCAATTGGAGCGTGGCTCGGGCTGGGTGCAGAAGCTATTCGATGAAATGCCCGAATTATTACGCCTGCCATTTGTGACGATTTATGGCATATTCCAGCCTGTCTTGCCTGCCGCCTTTATCGAACCTACCACACTCACTTGGCGTAGCACCGGCATCGCTCGCGCTCTGGGCTGGTATCTATTTTGGCCGTTGCTGCTTTATGCTTTCATTGCTGCCTGGAAAAACGAGGAAACGCGCGAGCGGAATCTGTGGTTATGGATCACGGTCATTTCGTGGCTATGGATCATTCTGACCGCCTTACGTGGCGGCGGCGACCAGTGGGACAATCCTCGTTACCGGGCGATTCTACTCCTTTGGCAATCCCTCGCTTCGGCCTACGCCTGGACTCGCTTCCGTTTACGGTCCGATTCCTGGCTGGTCCGAATCTGGCTGGTTGAGGTGATTTTCCTGGCTTTCTTCACCCAATGGTACCTGAGCCGTTATTTTCACGTTGGGGGACAAATCCCTTTCGGGTGGATGGTCGCCCTGATTATAGGAAGCAGCCTCATCGTCCTGGTAGCAGGCGGACTATGGGATCGCTCCCGAAGCAAGAAGCCCGGTTCTTGACTTCTTTGGGGGAAGGTTTATAATTCAGCAATTGAATTTTGCTTGAGGAGAAAACATGCCGACTGCTCTTATCACAGGGATTACTGGACAGGATGGTTCATATCTTTCCGAATTGCTGCTTTCCAAAGGATACGAAGTCATCGGGGTGGCGCGTCGTTCCAGTACTGTGACTTTTGAACGAATCAATCATCTGTTGGATGACATCACGGTGGTGCAGGGAGATTTACAGGACCAAGGCTCATTGCTGGCTTTCCTGGAAGAGCATGAGCCCACTGAAGTATATAATCTAGCCGCACAATCCTTTGTGCCGACTTCATGGAATCAGCCAGCGTTAACCGGTGATGTGACAGCATTAGGGGTGACACGAATGCTGGAGGCTATCCGCTTTGTAAACCCAAAAATCAAGTTCTACCAGGCATCCTCCAGTGAAATGTTTGGAAAAGTGCTGGAGGTGCCCCAAAATGAGGCTACACCATTTTATCCACGCAGCCCTTATGGCGTGGCAAAAGTGTATGGCCACTGGATTACGGTTAACTATCGCGAGTCGTTTAACATGTTTGCTGCGTCAGGTATCCTGTTCAACCACGAAAGTCCACGCCGTGGATTGGAGTTTGTGACACGCAAGATCACTGACGGTGTGGCGCGTATCAAACTCGGCCTGGCTAAAGAATTGCGTTTGGGTAACCTTGAAGCACGGCGCGACTGGGGTTTTGCAGGTGATTACGTGGAGGCCATGTGGATGATGTTGCAGCAGGAGAAACCAGACAACTTCGTTGTTGGTACGGGAGAAACACACTCTGTGCGCGAATTTTGTGAGATTGCTTTCGGCCATGTTGATCTGGACTACACTGAATATGTTATCCAAGATGAGCGTTTCTATCGTCCGGCCGAAGTGGATTTACTGGTTTCAGATCCTTCGAAAGCACGCGCTGTTCTTGGCTGGGAACCCGCTGTCAGCTTCAAAGAACTGGTCACCATGATGATGGATGCGGAACTGGAACGGTTATCGATTAAATCGTAAAAGGAAATAATGCTCAACCTTTCTCTTGTTGTCCCGGTCTATAACGAAGAAGAAAACCTGCGTCGACTTTTTAATGCCATTCACGCAGCGTTGGATCCCCTGCCTCGTACTTGGGAAGTAGTGTTTGTGGACGATGGCAGCTATGATGATGGCCTGGATGTTTTGAATGAGCTGGCAGAACAGGATCCACAGCACGTG
>CAZLOC010000039.1:14896-16867 GCA_964560935.1 uncultured Anaerolineaceae bacterium
TGATGATGGCCTGGATGTTTTGAATGAGCTGGCAGAACAGGATCCACAGCACGTGCGTGTTGTTTCCTTTCGCCGCAATTTCGGACAGACCGCTGCCATTGTGGCCGGGTTGGACTATTCCCAAGGTGAAATCATCGTCCTGTTAGATGCAGATATGCAAAACGACCCTGCCGATATTCCAATGATGCTCGGCAAGCTGGATGAGGGCTATGACCTGGTCAGCGGCTGGCGCAAGACAAGAAAAGATTCCTACTTAACACGTATATTGCCGTCAAACCTTGCTAATTGGCTCATCTCGCGCGTTACGCGCGTACGTTTACATGATTATGGTTGTACCCTCAAGGCTTATCGGCGAGATGTGTTGGAAGGTTTTCGTCTTTATGGCGAAATGCATCGCTTCATTCCGGTATTTGCCAATTGGGTGGGAGCGCGTATCACCGAAGTGCAGGTCAATCACCACCCGCGTAAATTTGGTAAATCCAAGGTCGGTCTCGAGCGCACGATAAAAGTCATCCTTGACTTGTTTACAGTCAAGTTTCTGGTCAGCTATTCATCCAAACCCATTTATTTGTTTGGCGGCACTGGCCTGGGTTTGATCTTTGGGGGCGGCGTCATGCTTTTCTATCTATTTGTTCGGCGCTTACTTGGGACAATATCGGTTTTGGGTTCACCGTTCTTCCAGTTGGCGGTGATGTTCTTAATTTTAGGGTTTCAATCCTTTTTGATGGGGTTAATTGCCGAAATGCTGGTACGCACGTACTATGAATCCCAGCGGAAACCCACCTATCGTATCCGCAAAACCATTAACCTTCCCAAAAACAAAAAAGCCTAAATGAAAATTCTGGTGCTCATCCATGAGTTTCCGCCTGTTGGCGGCGGCGGAGGGCGGGCAGCACAGGATATTTGCCGCGGCCTGGTCGAGCGGGGACATGAAGTAAATGTTCTGACTGCACATTTCAAAGGACTTCCGAAGGAAGAAGCTGCAGATGGGATTCGCGTTCTGCGCTTGCCGTCCATGCGACGAGAAGCCTTTCGGGCCGATTTAATCGCAATGGGTGGATACGTTCTCTCCGGACTTTGGGCTGGCTACCGTTATATCAAACGCTGGCGTCCTGATGTAATTCACGTACATTTTGCGGTTCCGGCTGGGGCGCTGGCCTGGTTGCTATCCCAATGGACAGGCGTGCCTTACTTGATGACCGTACATCTAGGTGATGTACCCGGCGGCGTACCAGAAAAGACTGGGAAATGGTTCAAATGGGTGCAGCCTTTTACCCATCCAATATGGCGAGATGCGAAACGCGTGGTGGCTGTCAGTGAGTTTACTCGTCAGTTGGCGCTCAAACATTACGCACGCGAGATTGAGGTCATCCCCAACGGTGTAGATCTGGATCGGTTGCGGCCAGCAGCCATACAGGTCAACGAACCGGCGCGTATCGTGTTTGCAGGGCGCTTCATGGCGCAAAAGAATCCCCTACAGATCGTGCACACGCTGGCCGGGTTGAAAGATTTGCCCTGGCAATGTGTCATGCTGGGTGAAGGCCCTTTGATGCCCGAAGTACAGCGAGCGATTGCTGAACATGGTTTGCAAGAGCGTTTCACACTGTCAGGCTGGGTTACACCCGAGGAAGTGCTGACCTGGTTTGGCCGAAGTGACATCCTCTTCATGCCCTCGCTTTCAGAAGGGTTGCCGGTGGTGGGTGTGCAGGCGCTCGCAAAGGGATTGGCATTGGTAGTCAGCAAAATCGGCGGGTTTATGGATCTGGTGGATGAAGGCCAGAATGGTTTTTTGGTAGATGAGTGCCAGCCATCTGGATTTTCAATCGTGCTGCGGCAATTACTCTCTCAGCAAGATGATTTAAAACAATTTCGAAAGGCTAGCCTTCAAAAGGCTATTCATTTTGATATCAGGCGCATTGTGGAGCAGTATGAAAATATCTTTGAAGAAATAGTTCATGGCGGTTAAAAAAA
>CAZLOC010000040.1:0-10921 GCA_964560935.1 uncultured Anaerolineaceae bacterium
GCGGATATGGCCGTGGTCAATACGTGCACAGTTACTTCACAGGCGGCGGCCGATTCGCGCGGCGCCATCCGGCGGATCGCTCGCGCGGGCGTGGACGAGATCGTTGCCACGGGCTGCTGGGCTACCCTTCAACCTGAAAAAGCGGCTGCACTGCCGAATGTATTGCGGGTAGTCGATAATGCCCAAAAAGAGGCGCTGGTTCCTGAACTCCTGAAATTGCCAGTCGAGTCTTTCGACCTTGAGCCAATTGTCCGTGTGCCATTGCCCGGTCTGCGCCAGCGCACGCGCGCCTTCATCAAGGCCCAGGACGGCTGCGACAACCATTGCACCTTCTGCATCACAACTGTAGCGCGCGGCGCGGGATGCTCCCGTCCATTGGCGGATGTGATCGCAGATGTTCAGTCCGCGCTGGACGGCAATACCAAGGAAATCGTGTTGACGGGCGTGCACCTCGGTTCGTGGGGACAGGAGTGGGGGACGCACTTGCGAGAACTGGTCAAAGCCGTCCTTGCGCACACCGACACACCGCGCTTACGCCTGTCATCGCTGGAACCCTGGGACCTGGACGCGGCTTTCTTCTCGCTGTGGGAAGACGAGCGGCTATGCCAGCACCTGCACCTGCCGCTGCAATCGGGATGCGCTTCCACGTTGCGGCGCATGGCGCGCAAGACCACGCCCGCCTCTTTCCGGGACCTGGTAACTGCTGCCCGTCAAATCATGCCGGATGCGGCCATCACGACCGACATCATCGCCGGGTTCCCCGGTGAAACGGACGAGGAGTTCGCCGAGTCGCTCGCGTTCGTCCGCGAGATGGACTTCGTGGGCGGGCACGCCTTCACCTACTCACCCCGGCCCGGGACCGGGGCAGCGCGTCTCAGAGGCCAGGTCAGGCACGAGGTCCGGAAAGAACGCAATGCCGTTTTGCGGGGAATTTTCGAAGAGGGGGCAAAAGCATATCGCCAGCGCTTCGTCGGGCAGGAGACATCCGTCCTGTGGGAATCGGTCACGCAGATGGACGGCCAGGGCTGGCAGATGGAAGGTCTGACGAGCAACTATCTACGTGTGCAGGCGGGAGCGCCGCAACCGCGCTGGAACCACCTGGATCGCGTGAAGCTTACCCGTCAGACGAAAGACGTTTTGATCGGCGAAATTCTCTGACGGTTATTTTCCTAGCAGTACATCAATTTCAGCCATCTGCTGCGGCCTGAGCGGACCGAAGGTCATGGCCCGGGCGTTTTCTTCCGCCTGCTGGACGTTCTTGAAACCGGGGATGGGAATCGTTCTATCGCTGCGTCCCCAGATCCAGGCCAGCGCGCCTTGGGCCAGGGTGCGCCCCTCGCTGGTCAGGATTTGCCGAACCGCATCCAGTTTTTGCAGGTGCTCCTGCGACGGTTTTCCATCCTTGAACCAGATGTACCAGGGCACGTGGGAGCGCACATCGTCCTTGGCGAAGCGGGTATCCGCATTGTATTTGCCGGTCAGTACGCCCATGGCCAGCGGACTGCGGTTGAGCGCGGCCAGGTTCTCCCGCTCACAAAGCTCCAACATGGCAGCGTCGCAACGGAAGAGATTCAACTCGTTCTGGACGGCGGTGCAATGCGGGCCTTGTGCAAAGACCTCGACGCTTTCCAGCACATCGGTGCTCCAGGCGTAGCCCCGGATTTTGCCTGCCTCCACCAGCGCCTCCAACGTCTCGCGGACTGGCTCGGCTTCATCCGCCGGATAACCCCAGATGTGGAATTGATACAGATCGATGTAGTCTGTGCCCAACCGGCGCAGGCTGGCCTCGAGCGCCTGACGGATGTATTCCGGGCGCGCGTCGGTGCCGACTAGCATCTGCAATTCGGTATCGATCACGTTTCCGAACTTGGTTGCGATGATGACCTGATCGCGCCTTCCTTTTAGCGCCTCTCTCAGGACCTCTTCGCTGTGCCCTGCCCCGTAGGCGTCAGCCGTATCGAAGAAGTTCACACCCCAATCCATTGCGCAATGAATGGCTCGGATCGATTCATTGTCGTCCATCTCCCCCCAACCGATGGGTTTTCCCTCCGCATCGTAGAACGGACCGCCAATTGCCCAGCAGCCCAGTCCAAGTGCGCTGACCTGGATGCCGGATCGTCCTATAAATCTGTGAAACGCTGTAGTTGCGTTCATGTGTTTTCTCCTGTGATGTAATATTGATCGACTTAGCGATTATTCTGTTATGCGGGGTACGGCTCTCCAAGGCAATTCGTTGGGCAGCAGTTTGCCGGCTGGCCGAACTTCACAGTTACTGGACGGGTGGAGTATTCCCAAACTTCCGCTTGAATGTATGCCATTCCAACTGCGCGTGCTACGGAAGTGCGGTGATGGCCGTCTTCGACGAAATATTGCTCTCCAATTTTGTGTACCCGAATTGGTGACCATGCCTCAGTGCTATAACTGAGAAAGACATCGACCCAACGGTCACGCAAATGGTTATGGAGCGGACGAAACCTGTTATCGAAATCGCCTTCCCTGCTAAGCGTGCCGATGATCTTATCGACCGGGATTTCTTGCACCCCAACGAACTTTCTGTTGACACCGGAGCGTGGTGCTTCGGAAAAGCTCGCCAGCCGAGTTTGCCTGCGGGAGAGTTTTGCCCAGACCAGGTCTCTTAGGGCATGGAAGCGCAGTGTATCAAATGCGTTTATCGCGGTGTTGCGATCTCTGGTAAGAGGGATCAGGGTAAACATCTAATGTGTCCTTTCTTGTTACGAACGGGCATTTTTCCTGAGACGTTCAATTATGAACACTCGCAAGATTGTTGGTGACGCCGGCGGAAAAAGAACCGCTTGCGAGTCTTTTGTTTAGGTTGGGGGCAGGTTTGCTGATTTTGACTTCGTCATCTTGTCGCCTATATTCCTTCTGTTGGGCTTTCATGTCTCTTTCAGATGTCAGGATCATAAATACGAGTGGGTTCATGTTTGACTCCTTTTATAATGTGCAACCGGTTGCATTCAAGTTGAAAAAAAGAGATGTACTATGTCGATTTGCGCACGACCAACTCCACCGGGACAGCTACATTCGTCACGATACCCGTTTGTAAATACTGGATCAGGTTTTGGGCCAGTATTTTGCCTGCCATCGGGATGTTCTGGCGGATGGTGGTCAGCGGCGGATTGCTGTACTCCGCAATAGACAGGTCATCGTAGCCAACGACGGCGATATCTTCCGGGACGCGACATCCCTGCTCACGGATCATATCCATTGCAGCAATGGCCATCAAGTCGCTGTTGACGAAGACCGCATCCAGGTCAGGGGCCTGTTCCAGTAGTTTATTCATCACTGCTGCCCCCGAAGTGTTCGAGAAATCCCCGTAGGCGATCAATACAGGGTCAATGCTTTTCCCGGCTTTCTCGAGGGCTGATTTATAACCCTGATAGCGATACTGTACTTCCAACTCTTCAGCCGGACCGCCCAAGAAGGCGATTTGCTCTCTCCCGGTCTGGATCAGGTGTTCTGTAGCCAGTTTTCCGCCGTTGAAGTTATCGCCAGTGACCGAGGGATAGCTCTGGTTGGGTTGTGGAACGCCCCAGGCAATGAAAGGAGCGCCCATTTCCAGCAGCATTCTGATGTGATTCTGCTTGCGTGTGGACGTCATCAGGATGAAGCCGTCCACACGGCCGGTATCGAGGTACTGGTGTGCCCATTTCGTATCGTGTGGGTCCACGTGGATGACAAGCATATCGTAGCCATTTGCGTGCAAGCCACTGGAGATGCCACCCATGATCTCCAACCCAAACAAATCTGCCACGGAGAATTCCTTATGATAAGCATGAGTTACGAAGGCAATGGTCCGGCTTTGCTTCAGGCTAAGTCGACGGGCCGGCGCATTAATTTGAAAATCATGCTGCCGCGCGATGGCGCGAATGCGTTCTTTTGTCTCTTCCCCGATGAGGGGACTGTCGTTTAGCGCACGGGAGACAGTTGATTTAGACACCCCTGCCAGGCGGGCGATATCAGCGATAGTTTTAACCGACGTTTTGGTCATCAAATTTCCTTGGTTTATGCAACCGGTTGCATTTTATAACATGTGAATCAGTTTGTCAAGGGTAATGAGCAAGAATGGGTTGCAAAGGTGGATTGATAGATGCTCTGAACGCTTAACGTTCACACCGTCAATAAGGGACATTCGTCACTTTCGGAAGATTTGATGCGATTGTATAATACTTGTACAATTCTTCACAGAAATCTACCGAAGGAGTAACACATGACAGCTCAATTAATTGACGGAACTGCCATTGCGCAAAAAGTACGCGATGAAGTTAAAGAAAAAGTTGCTGCACGGATTGCGGCTGGCAGGTCACAGCCGGGTCTGGCAACGGTGCTGGTTGGCGAACGCGTTGACTCTGCTACCTACGTCAGCATGAAGCAGAAGGCCTGCGCTGACCTGGGGATGACCTCCTATCATCATCCTGTGCCTGCGGATATCAGCCAGGAAGACCTGGAAAAACTGATCAAAGAGTTGAACGCTGACCCCAAGGTGAATGGCATTTTGGTGCAGTTGCCGCTGCCCAATCACCTGGATGAAGAGCGCGTCTTGCAACTCATCAGCATCGAGAAAGACGTGGACGGATTTTCACCGATCAACATTGGACGCCTGGCGCAGAAAGGCCGCGAACCACTGTTCGTGCCCTGCACCCCCTATGGCTGCATTTATCTACTGAAAGAAGCCGGTGTAGAAATTTCCGGCGCCAACGCCGTGGTGCTGGGACGCTCGAACATTGTGGGTATGCCCGCTGCCCTGCTGCTAATCGGCGAGAATGCCACTGTGACTGTCTGCCACTCCCGTACCAAAAACCTGCCGGATGTCGTCCGTCAAGCTGACATAATCATTGCGGCCATCGGTCGTGCGGAGATGGTGCGCGGTGATTGGGTCAAACCCGGTGCAGCCATCATCGACGTGGGCATCAACGGCATCCCGCTCTTCAACGAGGATGGCTCCCCGCTGATCAGCGAGAAAACCGGCAAACAGCGTCAAAAACTGGTTGGTGATGTCAACTTCGAAGAGGCCAAGGAAGTTGCTGGCTATATCACCCCCGTCCCTGGCGGTGTTGGTCCGATGACCATCGCCATGCTGATGGCGAACACCCTGCGCGCCGCGGAGATCCAGGACGGCGAGTAAGTCAGTTTTCAGTAATCAGATTTCAGTATGCAGTGAACCCGCTGGAATTACTCGGCGGGTTTTTTTGTTGCTTTTCTTCATCCCTGGCGATGGCGCGCCGCAAGTGCAACAAGGTTTGTGGCGATTGCCGTGATTACTTCATTGGGCACGCCATCCTGGGCATTGGATTGGGAGCGAAGATCGATACTATCGTTGACATAGTCTACAGCCACGAATTTCCTATCCTTTGACAGAGCAATCTCCGTCGAGAACCAGTCCAGGCGGCAGATCGAGGCAATTTTAGAGGTCACCAGCCGCAAGGGCGAGAGGGCGAAGCGCAGCTCTTCGTCCGCATGCAGGGGGGCGAAGATGTGCGTCTCCGGGTCCCACCAGCAAGGGTGAATCGCCCCGTCTACGTAGTAAACGCGGAACCAGGCTTTTCGACCAGCCAGTTCCTGCGGTTCGATGTGCGCCTGTACAAGATACTTCTGGTCGGCATATTCGACCCGGGCCTGCAATACCTGTTCCAGCGAGGTGGCCTGCATGGTTACCCCTTCGCCGCCGCCACCGGCCGCCGGTTTGATGACGAACTGCTTGCCCAAGGGACTGAGATCCAGGGGCGACAGAACAGGTTGTTCGATGAAAGGCGCAAGGATGAGGGTATAAGGGGTTTCGATGCCGCGGGTGATCAGTTCCAGGTGCATGGTGGCTTTATCTTCGGCCCATCTCGAACGTTCACGTGAATTGATGCAATAGACGCCCTGCTCCCTGGCTTTTTGTAGCATGGGCAAGAAACCGGCATGATATTGCGCCCGGTCAAGCAGGACACTCATCGTGGCCCGGCCCTCAAGCAGATCTGTTGTGGCTTGAACCAGGTTTTTGGGTGACACCAACCAGAGTGAAACATCTTTTGTGCTGCACGCAGCCTGTATGGCCGCCACAAAATCTGTGTCGTATTCCCAGTACCAGATCAAACAAAGGTCGTATTCCATCGTCACATACTGAGACGATTGTACTGCCTCATCACATTCTGTAAAAGGTCATGCGGCAAAGCCGGGACGCGTAGCCCATCCCGCCCGGTCATCGTTTTGGCGGCGAGCATGGCGTTCAGGATGGCTTCTTCGGTCGCCAGGGCGGCCGCGGCAAAGATAGAATCGAGATGATCATTGGGCAGGATCTGCACGCAGCCCAACTCACCGGCCGGAGCTGCTACGCCCCGATTGGCCGTAGAAAACGCCAGGAAGATGTCTCCGCTTCCATTTCCGCCCAGGCTGCCCGTGCGCGCCATGCCGAGGGTGGCGCGCTTGGCAACGCGTTTCAATTGATAAGGGAAAAGCGGCGCATCCGTGGCGAGGATGACGATGAGTGAACCTTGCTCGTGGAAGGGATTTTCGCCGCTGGTAAAGAGCGCATCCTCGGTGATGTGTTGGCCGACCGGAACACCCGCCACCGTCAACTGGTAGCGCCGGCCAAAGTTGGCCTGCACCAATGCGCCAATGGTGTAGCCGCCGGACTTTTTCGGAAGTCTTCGTGATGATGTACCGGTGCCGCCTTTGAACTCGTAACAGATCATGCCGGTCCCACCACCGACATTCCCCTCGGGGATTGGACCAGAGTTGGCGGTATTCAGGGCTTGCATCACGTGCTCGGCCTTGATATGGAAGCCGTTCATATCGTTGAGCCAACCGTCCGCAGTTTCGGCCACCACAGGGCAGGACCATCTTTGCAACATGGCCGTATTCCTGACCTGCCAGTCGATGACCGTATCACGGACCGTGCCCACACTGTGGGTGTTGGTGATGCAGATGGGACCCTCTACGAAACCACCTTCGTCCACCCAGGCAGCGCCGGTCATCTCGCCGTTGCCGTTGAACGAGAAGGTGCCGCCGAAGACGGGGTCATGGTCTGTTTTGTCGCGCGGATGGATGACGGTGACGCCCGTCCGCACGGCTTCGCCTTCGATAACGGTGGCAAGCCCGACCTCCACGTTCGAAACGTCGGTGATGGCATTGAAAGGGCCAGGTATCCCCTCTAATGGAATCCCCAGATCGCGGGCGCGCGCTTTGGATGTCATAATCATTCTCCTCGGTTTTTCTCAATTCTACTGTATAAGGCATCGTCTCAAAAAATAGGGGAAGCGGGGTGTTTCGGGCGGGCGCAGCCCGCCCGAAACACCCCGCACACCGCTTTATTGTAAAAGAAGCAGTAAAAGAAAAACTCCGCCGGGGTAGCGGAGTTTGGAATTCAGTCTGCCAGGACGAGGCCTTCGTCGGCGGGGGCAGGGGCGAAGCGCTTCTGTTTGCCCAGCTGCAGGTGTAGGGCGTAGTAGCCTGTGGCTGCAATCGCGCACAGGAGCCCGGCCACGTACCAGAGCAGGTTGGGATTCAGGTTGTCGAGGATCAGCCCCGCCATGCCCGGCCCAAAGATGGCCGGGATGCCCCAGGTGAGTCCAAAGACGGCCATGTAGCGCCCGCGCATATCTGCGGGGGCGAAGTTGGCCGCCAATGCCTGACTGGTGGGCATGATGATCATCTCGCCGATGGTGATGATGAAGATGTTGAGTGCAAAGAGCCAGTAAGCAGTGACGAAGCCGTACAGGCCGAACCCGACCATATAGAAGAGCGTGCCAAGCGCCATCATCAGGAAGGGCGGACGCCGCTTGATGCGGCGAGTCACCCAGAACTGGAACAAGATGACGGTGATAGCGCTGGTGGTTAACAGGAATCCGTAGCCCTGTGGGCTGATGCCGTGGTTATCGCGTAAGTAGACCGAGAGCGTGCTGTACATCTGCTGGTAGGCCAGCAGCATAAGCATGCCAGCCAGAATGAAAGCGACGTAGGCCAAATCTTTCAGCACGACGCCATATCCAGCGAAGGTTTGTAAGACACTTTGGTTCTCGGTTTCAGCCGTTGTCTTAGGCTTGGTCTCTGGGATAAACAGATAGAAAAGCACGGCCACGAAACAGGATATGATGGCATCAAGGATGAAAAGATACAGGTAAGATCGATTTGCGATCAAGCCGCCGATGGTTGGGCCGATGATCCAGGAGATATTGGCGACCACGCGCAGGATGCCAAAGCCTTCGGCGCGTTGCTTTTCGGGCAGGATGTCTGCTATCATGGCTTGATGAGCGGGGTGGGCCATATCCGAAAGCAGACCGGTGACCACTGCCAGTGGGTAGAGCATCCAGAACTGGTTGACCAGGCCAAGCGAAAGCGTGCTCAGTGCGCTAAAGACCAGGCCGAACAGGATCAGGCTGCGGCGGCCGAGTTTGTCAGTCAGTGCGCCGCCGATCATACTGCCCAGCATGCCAAATAGGGAGAAGAAGCCCAGGATCGTGCCAGCCTGGGTAGCGCCGACACCGAACTTCTGGGTAATGTAGAGCATAAAGAAGGGGAAAAGCATCGTGCCGCCGACGCGGTCGATGAACATCACGCCGACGACGGTCCAGAAGCGGGAGGGGAATTCGTGATAGATTTTGCTGAATCTCGAGAACATAGGATCCTTTAGCTCCAGAAGTCTAATCATAGCACACTTGTTCAGTTTAATTAATGGTAAGGTTCTTTGGGAACAGGGTTTTAACAAAGTCCAAAATTATGTCACCCTGAAGGAGCGTTCTCTGCGACTGAAGGGTCTCTCCTGCGCCGTGACGGAGATGCTTCGGGGCAGCGAACGCCCCTCAGCATGACATACCCATGTAGTCCAGTGACTTTGTTAAAGCCCTGTCTTTGGGAAATTCCATGGTAGATACCCGGTCACCCCCAAATCCGGACTTTTTCACGGCAAATCCTGGAGAGTCACTTTGCAGGAATCAGGTAAATGGTCCGGGTTGAGGTGCGGAGTATCGTTTAAGGTTACAATGAAACTTATCCCTGGCATTCCAATATCCCTGCCAGAGAATAGAAAGGATTTACAATGGGTGAAGAGTTAAAGATAATGGACGGCCGGGTTGTATCAATGGAATATACCTTGAAGGTAGATGGCAATGTAATGGACTCGTCGGAAGGCCGTGAACCATTGGAATATGTACATGGCGCGGGGAATATCATCCCCGGCTTGGAACGTGAGATGATCGGTATGGCAGTTGGAGAAAGCAAAGATGTCCTGGTCGCTGCAATGGATGGGTATGGTGAAGAGGATGACAAAGCGTTCATGGATGTTCCCCGTGAGCAGTTCCCCAAGGAAATCCCGATGAAAGTCGGCACCGAGCTTCAGGTGCAGAACCAGGCCGGGCAACCTATGTACGCCTGCATTGATATGGTGGGAGATAAGTCCGTACGCCTGGACTTCAACCATCCGTTGGCTGGCAAGGATTTGCACTTTTCCGTCAAGGTGGTTGGTTTACGCGAGGCCACGGACGAAGAAAAAGAACACGGGCATGTGCATGGCCCCGGTCACCAGCATTAGCGAAAAATCCCCCCACGTGGCGGGATTTTTTTATCTAGGGTTGCTCTTCATATGGCGGCCAGGGGATGTCGGTCGGCCCGGCGAAGCCGTGCTTTTCCTGCACAAAGATCCGCCCGCGCGAGGGTTCGGAACAGCCGGGCTCGTCGCTGAACGAGATTTCCAGATCATTGGTTGCCAATGGCTCAAATTTGATTTGTCCCGCTTCACAGCGCCAGACTTCGATGATGTAGTGGTTCATGCGCTCATCTTCTTCATCGCCTGCGATCAGCGGAATGTCCAGCCATGATACATTGACCGTATTGCCGTCACGCGTAGCACTCAACACCGAGGTGGGTGGGTAATAGGGTGAAACGGGCAATTTGGCCTTCTCCGGGTAAATTGGTTCCATGCTCATGATGTCGCCCTGCACATCCATGAACTCAGCTTTGACCCAGCAGGGTCTGTTCCCGCCGATGGCCTGTACGTAGATCCAGTTGGCGTCGTCGAGGCGGCCAATGATCTCCAGTCGATTACCCTTGAGCAGGCCGAAAAAGTACAGGTACGGCCAGCCCGGTCCGTAGCGGCAGGCCACTTGCTTTGTGTTCACTTCTCCGCGTAACACGCTGTACGTGGGGACAGGCGTAGGCGTGGCCGTGTCGGTCGGGTTGGGAGTCTCTGTCGGCAGCGGAGTGGGCGTTTCGGTTGGCAGTGGTGTGTCGGTGAGCGTAGCTGGAAGAGGGGTGTAGCTGGGTATAGCAGTGGCAGCTATTGGCGTGGCAGGAAGCGTGCAGGCTGTCAATCCCATAATGATGGTCAAGATTAAGATGAGTCTAAAGTGCATTCTGTGATTATACAGCCATATCCCCCGACTCTTGCAATCCCACGATCGACGCGATGCCCTGCAGCACCAGACTGCTCCCAAAGAGGATCATCACATTCTTGATATCCCCGTTGACAATAGATAGATGCACGCCCCACATCGCGCTGCTCGTCCCCAACAGCACCAGCAATAAACCGGTCGCCAACATCTTCCCCGGGCCGATCCCCTGCGTGCCGTCTCGGAAGGTGAGTATCCCCGCCAGGATGACCAGGGCACCTGTCGCCACGCGGACCACCAGCCAGCCCAGTCCGTCCCAACTCAGTCTGCTGACTGAGACACACGAGAGCAGCACCAATCCCGCTACGAGTGAATTGACCAACGCCAAAAGGATGGATAAGACTTTCATGCAGCACCTCCTTTTTGGATTGGTTACAGGATACAAAGGAAATGCTATCAGGTTCTATTGAGAGACTGTCAAATGCTATAAAACATCCCCGCCGTGTGGTGGGGATGCCTTGGGTTTAGTATCGTTTGTGTGAGTTGTTGCCTGTCTTTGCATGCTGCTCGCGCAGGTGACGATGTCCTGTTTC
>CAZLOC010000040.1:11021-16719 GCA_964560935.1 uncultured Anaerolineaceae bacterium
GGGGTGGAGCGGGAGCCGTGTAATCGAATCCTTTTATCGTTTGACGTTCCAGCTTGTGTCCCATGATCTTTTCCAGTGTGCGGATCATATCATTGTCTTCTGGGGTGACCAGGGTAAAAGCATCACCGCTGCGCTCGGCGCGCCCGGTGCGCCCGATGCGATGGATATAGGCGTCGGCGGTGTCGGGCATGTCGAAGTTGATGACGTGTGAAATGCTGTCCACATCCAGGCCGCGGGCGGCGATGTCGGTGGCAACCATGATCTGATATTGTCCGTTTTTGAAGCCGTTGAGTGCTGCCTGGCGCTGACCCTGTGTACGGTCGCTGTGCAGGCTGGTGACCTTGTAACCGGCATCCTTGATCTGTTTTTGTAAACGACTGGCGCGGTGCTTGGTGCGGGTGAAAATCAGCACCGAGTCGGTATCGGTCTGTTTGAGCAGCGCCAGCAGGAGACTGCGCTTCAGATGTTGGGCTACCGGATAGAGCGCGTGCGAGACGGTGTGCGCCGGGCGGCTGAGGCCAACTGCGATGCGTTGCGGTTGCTGGAGCGATTGGTTTGCCAGTTGCTCCACTTCGCGCGGGAAGGTGGCCGAAAACAGCATGGTCTGGCGCCGGGCAGGGACGGCCTTGATGATGCGCCGCACGTCGGGCAGGAAGCCCATGTCGAACATGCGGTCAGCTTCGTCGAGGACCAGAATTTCGATATTGGATAGATTGGCATTTCCCTGGGCGACCAGATCCAGCAGGCGGCCGGGGCAGGCGACAATGATTTCAACACCTTTGCGCAGTGCCTGGATCTGTGGAGCGCTTCCGACTCCCCCGTAGATGGTTGCGCTGCGCAAGTTGGTCCCAACGGACAGGACGCGGATGGCCTGGTGGATTTGCTCGGCTAGCTCACGGGTGGGGGTAACGATCAGGGCACGGGAGCGGTTGCGAGGTCCAGAGAGAAGCGTATGGAGAATCGGCAGCACAAAGGCGGCTGTCTTGCCGGTGCCGGTCTGGGCGGTGCCGATCAAGTCATGTCCGTTCAGAGCGGACGGGATGGTTTGTATTTGAATGGGCGTTGGCGTGCTATAGCCAGCGTGTTTGATACCCGCCTGCAGGCGAGAATCCAGATTGAACTGGTTGAAGTTCACAAATGTTCCTTTTCTTCAGAAGTCAGGCGGATGTTGGGGATCGAGCGGACGCTCAAGGGAATAACAGCGGCAACGACTGCTGAACTAATAAATAAGAGTGATACGATAACCGATGACAGCAGGACTGTCAAGGATGTTTTTTTTCAAAATAGCAGGATGTGCTATCTGGTGTGATTTATTACACTGGTTTCCAATAAATCCTTCAACTTTGCAAGGTTTTCCTTAAATTGTTTCTTGGCCACTCTTGCCACGATGGGGTCGACCAGTTTGAAAAAACCGCCCGGGCTGACTTGAGTGGACACTACCAGGTTGGTGCCGCGGTCGACGGTCTTGAACTTGTAGGAACTTTGCAGTTGAATGGGGCCAGAAAACGTTTTGAAACCATAGCTCTTGTTTGATTCGAAATCGGTTACTTCAAAAGTGCTCTGGATACGCCTTCCCATGAAGTGACCAAAACTGCTGAATAATGTACCAACCGTCATGCTCCCCTCGGATATTTGCGCAGATTCAAGTGATCCGTATTGCCACTGGGAATTATTCTCTGGCGCGGCAATAAACTCAAATACCTCCCAGACGGGTCGTAAGATCAGTGTACTTACATTGATAGATATCATTCACTATTCTTTTTTGGGTGGGGGTGGCCTCTATTTCTTCGAGACGACCTTGCTCTTTCGAGTGTTATATTGTTGCTCGGATATCAGGCCTTCATCACGCATTTTTTGGATTTTCTTCAGTTGCTCGTCGTCATCGTCCTGAGAAACCGGCTTTCGTGACTGGTATAAGACATCATCGCCCAGGATTTTATTGTATTCTGTGGCAGCTTTTAGACCATTGATGAACAAGGGGACAAGCACAATCAGTGCGAGGATACCTGGACACACTCCCTGAGGCAGACTGAAGGAACGCGCGCTTTGAAGGGAGGCCCCCAACCAGACAGCAATTGCCAGCACAAGTACCATGCCGATAAATGTCAGGATAAATTTGCGCCATTCTCTCCGGATGTAAATATTGATAGATCCGGGTACCAGCATATTGAAAATGCCCGCGAGCAACGGGTTTTTCTTGTTTTTCTCCATGGTGAACTCCTTATGAAACTACAGCTTCTTGCATAAATTTCTGAACTTACTTGTTCCGTGTGGCGTGAAATTAACGAGATTTTGGTTCAGATATTTACGCAGTACTCTGTAAATGGAACAATCTTTCGTCAGGATTGGGCTTTTTGAATGGCATGTTGCAGCACCTGGCGGAACTTCTCCCCGGCAGGATCAGATCCAAGCCCAATGAAGGACTGTCCCTGTTTGGTTACGTCGGTGTAGCGACCGCTGATGTTCATGCCGGAGTCTGGCTTGACCTGGTACATGGCCGTGTTTTCGAAATCGTGTGCATCTATGTTGCGTAGCAGAGCGGACGTAACGGCAGGTTTACCCTTTTCCTTCCCATTTGCCCAAACCAGCAACTGCGATGTGACAAACATGCCTGCGATGGTGGTCTCGTCGCCACTCGTGAAAAGACCTGTTTTCTGGCGCGTAGAAGTTGTTTCGCAACAAATCAAGAGAGACGCTTCGATATCTCCCAGTTTATATGTGTCGATGTGCTTGCGAATGGCAATCGCCAATTCGGGGCGCAACTCCGCAAATGCGCACTCACGCGTGGAACGGGTGTATGCGTTCATGTGAATTCCTTAACTGATGACCACGGTCGATCCTCTTTGTTTGCGCCCGCTTAGAAGTCGCGCTTTGGTTTAGCCATATCCACTTTTAGTTCCCGTTCATTCAATGAATAAGCGTTGAACAAGTGGATAGCTTTTTCAGCTTCGCTTTGCGTGCTCATCGTGACAAAGGCAAAGCCTTTTGACTCGCCGCTATTTCGATCTTTGATGATATCTGTCGTAGTAACTTCCCCGGCCTGGGTGAACAGGGTGCTGAGTTCTTCCTGTGTAGTCGATTTTGGGAGGTTGCCTACATATAACTTGACATTCATTTTGTGCTGCTTTCTCCGGGCTTACCGGAAAGAGAAAAGCCGCCGCCCTATAAAAGGGACGGCGGCCGAGAAAACACACGGTTCCTGTTATTTTCTTGTAGGTTGATTTTACCACACATGTATGACTATGTTGGATATGTTATAATTAGGAAATCTTATAAAAGGTCAAGCGCGCTGATATTGCCGTCACCCCCTCTTATTGGGTTGGCGGCTTTTTTTTGACCACATTTGGCGTCGATTTCGAAGGAGCAAAATATGGATGTGAAACTTTACGTTGGGAACATGTCGTACAACACCACTGAAGATGATTTGCGTGAATTGTTTTCTCAGGCAGGTACTGTAAATTCGGTTGCATTGATCAAAGACCGCACAACTGGGATGTCCAAAGGATTTGCTTTTATCGAAATGGATTCACAGGCCAGCGCGCAGAAAGCAATCACGATGTTCAATGAATATATGATTAACGAGCGCCAGTTAGCAGTAAGCTTTGCTCGTCCGCGTGAAGAACGCGGCGGGTTTCAGCAGCGCAATCGAGATCAAAAACGAGGCGGAGGGCATCGCCGCTATTAGATAGAGGCTACTATGTCTTTTAAAGTTGGTGACCGGGTGATACACCCACGGCATGGATTGGGGCAGGTGACCAATTTTGCTGTGAAGCAATTTGTAGAGGGAGAGAAACGTCCCTTCTATGAAATTTCCTTTCCCGGCAGTACCTTGTGGGTGCCCTTGAATCTTTCCACCTCCGGGATAAGAAAACTGACGGTGAAAAGTGAGATCGCCAACTGTCGTCAATTGCTTAGGACGCCTGCAGCGCCTCTCAACCAGGACCCGCGTTTGCGCCAGGCGGAGCTAAGCGATCACCTGAAAGAGGGAACGCTCACTGCCCACTGCGAAGTCGTGCGTGATTTGACAGCCTATGGCGGTCACAAACCACTCAGCGGCGCGCTGGCTGCCTTTCTAAAAGTGACTCTGGATGTGCTGTGTCAGGAATGGGCTGCCGTGGAGGGGATAACCATTGCAGAGGCTGCAATTGAGATTAAAGCCCTGCTTGAAAAAGGCGGGCGAGCTGATAAAAAAGGGTGAAGTTTGGGCATGAAATTCGATATTGGTGATAAGGTAGTTCATCCGCAGCATGGGGTTGGCTATGTAGCCAACCTGGAGGAAAAGCAGTTTGAGCCGCATGCCTCTCGCATGTACTATGTAGTCTCAATTCCGGACACGACCCTGTGGGTGCCGGTGGATTTGCTCACTTCTGGGCTGCGCAAGTTGAGTGTAAGGAACGAACTCGACCAATGTCGCCAGGTATTGCAGTCTGCGCCGCACCCGCTCAAACCGGATCGAGGCTTGCTGGCCGTTCTGGCCGGTCGCATTAATCAGGGTACGATCGTTGCTCATTGCGAGGTTGTCAGGGATTTGAGTGCCTATGGTTGGCACAAGTCGCTTTTCGGACCGATGGCAGACTTCCAGCGAATAATATTAAACGTTCTTTGCCAGGAATGGGCTATCGTCGAAGGGGTATCCCAGGTTGAGGCGTCGCATGAGATCAGTGTTTTACTAAAAAATGGCAGAGCGGTCCACAACCACTGAGCGGGTTGGATTCTAACAAAAGGTTAACACACGGAATCATATTGTGGGGTACACTGAACTGCTTGATTAACAGAAGTTCTGATACAAAGAGTAAATTTTTTGATTTGGAACCCATGCTTGACCCGGCACTATACTATAAAGAAAGGAGTTCCAAATCATGTCTGAAAAAGAACAAGGTACGGTTAAGTGGTTCAACGGCAGCAAAGGCTACGGTTTCATTCAACGCGCAGAAGGCGCTGACGTGTTCGTGCATTTCAACGCCATCCTCGGTGATGGTTACCGCAACCTGGAAGAAGGCCAGCGTGTAGAGTTCACTGTTACGCAGGGCCAAAAAGGCCTGCAAGCAGAAAACGTTGTTGTGATCTAAAACGGCTTGCAATAACTCCTAAAACTAAAACGGGACAGCGAAAGATGCTGTCCCGTTTTGTCATTTGAAATCACTTCATTTACCTTTACCTTGCCAATACTGTGATTATCCCTTATTCTTATTACAAACCCCACGTTGCAGGCAGAGCAGAATACCTGTTTATAAACCCCACACAAAGGATAGTACCGTGCCAAAGGTTAATTACAAACACCAAAAACGTCAGAAAGAGGTCGCCAAGCAAAAGAAGCGGGATGAGAAATTGAAACGCAAGCAAGAAAAGGATCAAAAGCAGGTTTCACCCGCCGAAAAAGAACAACAGACACAAGAAGAATAGGCGCAAAGGGGATATAGTCAGTAAGAAAACGACAAAGATCGGGCTCATCTTGTCCAGGGTACTGGCGATCTTGTGTTGCATGCCATGCCGGGTAAGACGAGCCCTTAGTAGCGGTGAGCGCCAGCTGGCGGATGGGTTTTGCATGCGTCTGTGTGGACACAGGGACCGGCAGAAAGAAAAAACCCTCGCCCTCCCGACGAATTCGGGATGATGTGAGCGGGGCGAGGGGTGCTAAAGGGTAGAGTTAAAAACGTATCTTCTCAATAAATCGGGGCGTGGGGTGTTGGGGGATGGC
>CAZLOC010000041.1:0-16360 GCA_964560935.1 uncultured Anaerolineaceae bacterium
CGCACCTGGATGGCGATCCGAGAAGACGAGGATGTGGCTGTCGCGATGGGTATCAACCATGTAGCCTATAAACTGATGGCTTTCGCGACCGGCGCGCTCTTCTCGGGAATCGCAGGCACGATCTTCGCAGCCAAGCTGCAATCGGTCTACCCGCACAGCATGAACTTCCTGGTCTCGATCAACGTCCTGTGCCTGATCATCATCGGCGGCATGGGGAGTATCCCCGGCGTCTTTGTTGGCTCCTTGGTGCTCATGGGCTCGCCGGAACTGCTGCGCGAATTTGCCGAGTTTCGTTACCTCGTTTATGGCGCATTGCTGGTGGTAATGATGCTGACCAGGCCGGAAGGTTTGTGGCCGGATGCGCGGCGACGACTGGAGTTGCACGAGGAAGAACTGGCGGCAGCGGCTAAGGCACAAGCAGACGCTGAAACCGCGGCGATGGAACCTGCAAAGTAGCGAGGAGAAGACAAGATGGCCGTTCTGGTTGCAAAAGGAGTTACAAAGCGCTTCGGCGGACTAGAAGCGCTTAGCAATATCGACCTGGAAGTCAAGGAAAAGGCGATCCACAGCATTATCGGGCCCAACGGCGCCGGGAAGACCACGTTTTTCAACTGCGTTACCGGGTTTTATACTCCCGAAGAAGGCGTAACCCTGCTGGATGGTAAAAACATAACTGGGCTTTCTCCGGATCGAGTCACTCGCCTGGGCGTATCACGCACCTACCAGAATATCCGCCTGTTCAAGAATATGACTTCGGTTGAAAACATTCTGGTCGGAATGCACCCTCATCTAAAATCTGGTCTGATTGGCGGGGTTTTACGCGATCCGCGCACAATGCGAGAGGAAAAAACGTCGGTCGAAGAAGCAAAGCGTCTGCTCCAATTTGTTGGTTTGCGCGGCAAGGGTGATATGATGGCGATGAACCTGTCGTATGGTGACCAACGACGACTCGAGATTGCCCGTGCCCTGGCAAGCAGGCCAAAGCTGTTACTTCTGGATGAACCCACTGCCGGTATGAATCCCAGTGAAACCCAGGAGATGGTACACTTCATCCGCCAACTGAGAGATGAACTCGAAATCACCATCTTGCTCATCGAACATCAGATGAGGGTTGTCATGAGCATCTCTGAGTTGATCACCGTCCTTGATTTTGGGGTAAAGATTGCAGAAGGCACAGCCACCCAGATCCAGAATAACCCGAAGGTAATTGAAGCTTATCTCGGGCGCGGCGCCGCCAGCGGTCTTGGCCAGACGAATGCCAAGACAACCGCAACAGCCTGATCAGGAGCATACATTATGCCAATGCTTGAAGTCGAGAATATTCACTCGTATTACGGCAACATCCACGCTTTAAAGGGCATTTCGCTGACCGTTGATAAAGGGGAGATTGTTACTCTGATCGGCGCAAATGGCGCGGGTAAATCCACTACCCTGCGTACTATCACAGGCATCATGAAACCCCGCGAAGGGCACGTCCGTCTCGAGGACGAAGACCTGGCTCGCTACAAGCCCCATGAAATCGTTTACAAGGGTATGGCAATGGTTCCGGAAGGGCGGCGTATCTTTGCTCGCCTGACTGTTACCGAAAACCTGGATATGGGTGCGTATAGCCGTGACAACAAACGGGAGATTGCTGACGATCTGGAACGCGTGTTTACCCTTTTTCCAAGGTTGAAAGAACGTCATACCCAGGTTGCCGGGACGCTTTCCGGCGGCGAACAGCAGATGTTGGCGACTGGTCGCGCTTTGATGGCCCACCCTCGTATCCTGCTGATGGATGAACCCTCCATGGGCCTCGCCCCCGTTTTAGTGGAAGCCATTTTCGATACCATCGAAACGATCAACAAAGATGGAACAACCATCCTGTTAGTAGAACAAAATGCCCTGATGGCGCTCTCGGTAGCTCATCGCGGTTACGTGCTTCAATCGGGCGAAATTGTACTCCATGATGTGGCAGCTAATCTCAAAAAGAACGAGATGATCCAAAAGGCTTACCTTGGTATGGAATAATATGTCATAGCCTTCACCCACGCGCAGAGGTACAATTTGATATTATCCTCTGCGCGTTCGTTTATTAACGGGCAATCATCATGAAATCACCCATTATGAGCAAACACTGGCAGAAGCTGCAAGGTTGTGACCTGGCTGGGGATTGAGAAAAGAGGCTATCACATGCTGATCTTGACCGCCGACGATGTTCGAAAAGCGTTGCCCATGAAAGAGACCATCGAGGCGATGAAACGCGCTTATGCATCTCTCTCGGACGGGAAAGCTGAAGTGCCGCTTCGGACGCGGCTCAGCGTCCCACCGCAGGATGCCGTCAGCTTGTTCATGCCGGCCTATGTCCAGGCTGAGGGTGGTGATGCGCTGGCCGTCAAGGTCGTTTCCCTGTTCCCCAACAATCCAGACCACGGGCTGGCCTTCATCCAGGCCGCAGTGCTTGTGCTCGAAGCGGATACGGGCCGAGCGGCGGCGTTACTCGAAGGCAGCACATTGACTGCCATCCGTACAGGCGCGGGTAGTGGCGCAGCCATTGACCTGTTGGCCCGCCCCGATAGCAAGGTAGTGGCGGTATTCGGCGCGGGGGCGCAGGGACGCACGCAACTGGAAGCAGCTTGCAGCGTGCGAAAGATCGAGGCGGCCTGGGTGTATGACGAGGCCATTGGACGGGCGGAAGCTTTTACGCAGGAAATGGCTGGGAAGGGTGTCATCCCCAAAAAACTGTTTGTAGCGAAAAGCCCGCGCCAGGCTGTCGCTGAAGCGGACATCGTTTGCACGGCGACTACATCCAGCGCACCGGTGTTTGCAGATACGGATCTAAAGCTTGGCGTTCATGTCAGCGCAATTGGCTCGTACACGCCGGAGATGCAGGAAGTGCCAGCCGAGACGGTTGCCCGCGCGCTGGTGGTGGTGGACTCGCGCTCGGCTACACTGGCAGAAACGGGTGACTTGATTCAACCCATGCGAGCCGGGCTATTTGGCGAAGAGCACATTTATGCGGAGTTGGGCGAGATCCTGCTTGGACGCAAAACTGGCCGCCAGTCACCTGACCAGATCACGTATTTCAAGTCTGTGGGTGTGGCTGTGCAAGATGCGATGGCCGCGCAATTGGCTTTGCAGAATGCCCGGCGACAGGGCCTGGGTGTGGAGGTAAATTTCTAATTTCCAGGGAGCTTCAATGACACTATCGAACACAGCAGACATCGTAATCATCGGCGGCGGGGTGATGGGAGCCAGCGCGCTCTACCACTTGGCAGCCCGCGGGCAGAAGAACGCCATCCTGCTCGAAAAGGACGAATTCTTCGGGCAGGGCGCAACCGGCCGCTGCGCGGGCGGCGTACGCTACCAGTTTTCGACGGAGATCAACGTCCGGCTTTCGCTGGAAAGCCTGCCGATGCTGGAACGCTTCAAAGAGGAAATTGGGCAAGAGATCGATTATCGCCAGTGCGGGTATCTGATCGTGTGCACTGATGAGGAGGATGCCACTACGTTCAAACGCAACGTGAAATTGCAAAACGGCCTGGGCGTAGAGACCGAATGGCTGGATGGCGACGAAGTCCGCAAGCGCCTGCCACTTTTTCAATTTCAGGATGCTATAGGCGCAACGTTCAATCAAAAAGATGGGCTGGTAGACCCGAACAGCGTAGTTGCAGGTTATATCAGTGCGGCAGCCAGGCTGGGCGGAAAGTCTTTCAATAACGTGGAAGTGACCGATATCAAGGTAGAGGCTGGTCATGTCGTTGGCGTTGAGACAAACAAAGGGTATATTGCCACAGCGATGGTGGTCAATGCAGCTGGTCCCTGGGCGGGACTGGTAGGCAAAATGGCAGGGGTCGAGATACCAATCACTTCCTTGCGCCGGCAGATGTTTACTACCACTCCTTTGCCCGAAATCCCGGCTGACTTTCCTTTTGTGATCGACTTTGCCCAATCGCTCTATTTCCATCGCGAAGGGGATGGGCTGCTGATCGGTATGTCGAATCCCGATGAGGAACACGGTTTTGACCAGAATGTGGACGAGGAATTCGAGTTGGTCAACCTGGAGGCCGGGATCGCCCGCCTGCCGCTGGTCGAAAAGGCTGGCATGGTTTCACACTGGGCTGGGTTGTACGAAGTCACTCCGGATGCACATCCTTTTTTTGGCAAAACGCCGATAGAAAATTTCCTGGTCGTGGGCGGCTTCTCCGGACATGGCTTCATGCACGGACCCATCTCCGGCAAGTTGATGACTGAACTCATCCTGGATGGAGAATTCAAGACGCTGGATGTATCCATGCTCGACCTGGCGCGCTTCGAAGAAGGACGCCTGATTCAAGAGTACAATGTTGTTTGAAGTTCAATCTGATTACTGGTTACTGTTTCATGCCTTCTGCTGAAATCATCACCATCGGTACCGAGATCCTGCTCGGTGAAATCGTCGATACCAACACCCGCTACATCGCGCGCCTGCTGCGTGGCCTGGGCGTGGACCTGTATCGCACGAGCACCATCGGCGACAACGTCGAGCGCATTGCTGAAGCCATTCGCAACGCCATAGCCCGCGCTGACATTGTCATCACAACCGGCGGGTTGGGCCCCACCGTGGATGATCCCACCCGCGAGGCGGTGGCGCGCGCGTTCGACGTCGAAACTGAATTCCGCCAGGAACTCTGGGAGCAGATCCTGGAAATCGTTGCGCGCTATGGACGTATTCCCAGCGAGAACCAGAAGCGCCAGGCCTATGTGCCCAAGGGGGCAATTGCCATCAAGAACGAAGTTGGCACTGCGCCTTCATTCATCATGGAGAATCCCCCTCTCCCACCGGGAGCCCCCCTCGGGGATGATAATGGGAAAGGGGTGAGGGTAGTTATTTCCCTGCCCGGCGTGCCCAAAGAAATGGAATACCTGCTGCACGAGGCGGTCATCCCTTATTTGCAGAAGCGCTATAACCTGAACCAGATTATCAAGGTTCGACTGTTGCACACGGCGGGCGCGCCCGAAGCCGAGATCGATGAAAAGATCGGCGATTTTGAAACCCTTGCCAATCCCACTGTAGGCCTGGCTGCGCATTCCGGTATCATAGACATCCGCATTGCAGCCAAAGCCGGGACCGAAGCCGAGGCTGACCATATGATTGCAGAGGTCGAGGATCAGATGCGGGAACGGCTGGGGCCTCTGGTCTTTGGCGTCGATGAGGATACGCTGGAGGGCGCAGCGCTGAGAGCCGCGTCAGAACGGACCTGGAACCTGGTCGCCGTGGAAGCAGGCCTGGGTGGGGCCCTGAAGCGTCGCCTCGCTACTATCCAGGCATCGCATCTCCTCGCTGTCGAGTCCACTGAATTAGCCGAAGGAGAATTGTCAGTATTCCTGAAATCGACGCAGGAAAAGCACACCGCGCAGGCTGCGTTAGGCCTTGCGGCCTTCCCTGAAAAACGGACAGTCGAACTCATGCTCATCACGCCCGAAGAGACCAAAGAACGCCGGCTTTCCTTTGGCGGTCATCCGGCGCTGTTACCGCGTTGGGCGGGTAACCTTGCCTTGAACTGGTTGCGGCGGGCAGCGCAGGGTAGTGATTGACATGAAGCGCAAGCGCTTTAGCATTACTTGGCTGGTGACGGCCATCTGGGGGCTGAATGTGGTCGGACTGGTGGGCATACTGGCAGGAGTGATGTATTTCAATGCCAGGGGGGAGCCTGTTTCCGAACCGCAGATTTTGGAACTCACCATAGCTGGTACGCCCTCGCCAACATCCCCACCGGAAATCTATTACCTGCCGACAATTACACCCAACCCGTTGACCACACCCATTGTGGTGTACACGCCTACGCCCTTTGTGTTGCCGGATGGACCGCGACCGATCGTGATCGGCTATTCCGTTTCCGGGCGTCCGCTGGAAGTGTATACCTTTGGGGGTGGGGAAAAACAGATGATGATCGCAGCGGGCATTCACGGTGGCTACGAGTGGAATACGATTGCCCTGGCTGATGAATTGATTATCTATATCAATGAGCACCCGGAGATCATCCCCAGCGATGTGACCCTGTTCATCCTGCGCAACATCAATCCCGATGGCGATGCGCGTGCTCATACGAAAGAAGGCCGCGTCAACGACCACGGCGCGGACCTGAACCGCAACTTCCCGGAAAACTGGCAGGCTGAATGGGACCGCGACGGTTGCTGGGACTATACTGAGACCACTGGCGGCTCAGGTCCCGGCTCGGAACCGGAGACGCGCGCAGTGATGAATTTCTTGTCCACGCGCCGGGTGCAGGCCTTGATCAGTTACCATAGCGCGGCGCTGGGCGTCTTCCCCGGCGGAGAACCTTGGGATGCGGAGTCTATCAAACTGGCCAGGGCGCTGGCCAGGGTAACCAATTATCCCTATCCGCCCATCGATACAGGCTGTTATTACACCGGTACGCTGGCCGATTACGCTGTCTCGCTCGGCGCGGCAGCGGTGGATATGGAATTACGCAACCATCGCGATACGGATTTTTCTCAGAATTTGAAGGCGCTGAAAGTGCTGTTGGACTGGTAACGATAAGGAAAAAAACAAATATCTGAGCAACGCTTACAGATTTATAAGGGGGATATTGGTTCGATCGATGTTCACCTCCCAAGATAATAAGATGCAAAAGTGAAGTATGTAATTTCAGCAGGCGAGGATTTTCATGCATGCTCCTGTGATCGTGGGCTGAGGAAAACGCAGCCATCAAGCGGGAACCAACAGGATGATTAAAAGAAAAGCCCCCGTTCCAACTGGAACGAGGACTGAACTGCGATGTATTTTGTACTACGCGCGTTCGACGCGTGGTTTGGCTACATTGACCTTGAGCTCGTTATCGGCCAGGGAATAGGCATTGAACATGCTGATCGCCTTCTCTGCCTCGGTCTGCTCGGGCATGGACACAAAGGCGAAGCCTTTCGACATGCCGGTGCCCTTGTCTTTGACCAGGTCCACCGAAGTGACCGCTCCGGCTTGCGCAAACAGGGTATTGATTTCATCCTGCGTGGTTGACTTGTTCAGGTTTCCTACATAAATTCTGGTATCCAATTTATTACTTCTTTCTCCGGCACGGCCGGAAATAAAAATGACCGCAACCCTATAAGTGGGTCGGCGGCCAAGGTTTGACAGAGATCCAGTTATTTCTTACCTATTCAGTGTAACACACTTATCGCCCACAGACGGGGCACTATTTCCCATGATCCGGCGCACTCCAAAATCAATACAGCTTCGCCGCGGTCCTGACGAAAAAAATGGTTTATGCTGGCCAAAATATTTATCGTAAGCATCCCAAAACGAAGGCACCGTGGCAGATTTCATAGCCGGTCGAAATCCATTGGTTCGGATTTTCCTTCCGCAATCTGCCTTTCTGCCTGACGGGTTTTATACGCCAATTTGTCCTGCGTTTTCGCGAAGGCTTTGTCCCACTTATCCTCGTCTTCCAGGTCGGCAATGTATTCGCGTAAATGCTCGACGATTTGATTTTGCCGGGTTTCTGGCAGGTTTTCGATCATTTTTAAAATGGTGGTTAAAGCGGGTGTTGCCATAGTTTGCTCCTTGTTTCATCCTAATTATAGCAGGGAAGGGCGCTTCGCCGCCCTTTGCAGGGATGGCTCGCCGCGTTCACCCTCGGGCGGCTTTGAGATGCGGCGCGAATTTTTCGGAGAGTACTGGGAGTCTCTTTTTTTCGAGGGCGAGGATTTTCATTGTTTATCTTGTAGCGTTGCAAAACGCGCTATTTATGAGGAGAGACATGACTCCTCTCTTTATAGGAGATGGGATGTGATGAAGTCCAAGCCCAACCCACCCAATCCGCTCATCTCTGCATGCAGAAATTAGATTGGTATCAGTGAATCTCTTTATTAACCTAAAAATTGCTTTAGTACTCTGGAAGCCTTTTCAAGGCTACCACCAAAATCTGATGCCCAATTATTTTCTTCATTTGGATTAATCGAAAACCAGAAGGATACATTGGGTGAGCTAATATTTTGAATTTGAAGTTTTTCGATAACAATTTTTCTTTCAAATAACCAGCAATGTGCCTCACGTGGGGAAATCCCAAAGCAAATAATAAAATCGTAACCCGCATTTCTTATTTGTTGGAACTTATAAAAACCACTACTCCATAATGTAGAGAATTTTGGTGAAACCTTGTATCCGTTTATTAGAAGATCTTCATTAGAAACTGGTTCGACAGTAAACCCTTTGCTCCGACACCATTCTGTAATAAGTCGTTTCGCAAATCGCCCTTTTTTGACGGGGGGTAAACTAACAACCCATTGAAAGGGACTGTTCGTCCAAGTTGAAGAGTCATCTATTATTTCTGACCTGATTTTGTTGATATGAGTAGTTAAAAATTGGACATCTTTATTAAGAGGTTCGAAGAAGTTGCCATCTAATCCCAAATCTTCCGCACGCCTCCTAAAAGATGTGATTAACTTATCGTATCCATTTTCCTCAAAAAGATCTACCCATTGCATTCCTTTAAGTCTTTGAGGAACTTCACACTCTTCTAATCTAACTGGAATTATGTAAATAGTACCTTCAGGTTTCTCGTCAGCTGCGTCTAAAGCAATCTTAATTTCCTTTTGTATATAACCTTCTTTTGTTATTGAATTTTTTGATAAGCATACGATAACAACGGAGGAGTTTCGAATAGCTTTTGGAATTTCCAATTCCCAATCCTGCCCTGGTAACAAATTTTTTTCATCGATCCAAACATCAATTCCTTCTATAGTAAGGCGATTATATATACCCTCACATTTTTTTTATCCGAAGATGCATGGCACAGAAATATTTGAAACATCGTATCAGAGCCTTGTTGCATGGAAGTTTTTCCTCTACATGTGGTTTGGATTATACAACGAAGTTATTGACTGAGAGAATCTCAAACAAATTATCGTATTTGACATCCTCCCCAAATTTTGCTACACTATAGGCAAGTTGTCAGACAAATTTTAGCGGTCTTGCAAGTCCCAGGGTCTTACAGGTCGGACAGGTCATAGACCGTGTTGACATGTAAGACCGGCAGACCTGTGAGACCATTGAGACCATCCATGCCCACCCTTCTGATCAAGCACGCCTACATCGTCACAATGGACGACCACCAGCGGGAGTTCCCCGACGGTGGTCTTTTTGTGCGTGACGGCTTCATCGAGCAGGTCGGCCCCACATCAGAGCTTCCCCCTGAGGCTGACGAAATCCTCGATCTCAACGGCCACGTGCTGCTGCCCGGGCTGGTCAACACGCACCACCACTTCTACCAGACCCTCACGCGCGTCGTCCCGCCCGCGCAGGACGCCAACCTGTTCAACTGGCTCAAGACGCTCTATCCCATCTGGGCGCGCCTGAGGCCGGAGGACATTTTCATTTCGACTCAGACGGCTCTGAGCGAACTGGCTTTATCCGGATGCACGACCGCTTCTGACCACCTGTATCTTTTCCCCAACGGTTCGAAACTGGACGATGAAATTGCCGCCGCCAAAGAGACCGGACTCCGTCTCCAGGCCTCGCGCGGCTCGATGTCCCTGGGCGAATCCAAGGGCGGCCTGCCGCCCGACAGCGTGGTCGACACCGAAGAGCACATCCTGAAGGACTCCCAGCGCCTGATCGAAAGCTATCACGACCCGAAACCCGGCGCGATGACACAGGTTGTCTTAGCACCCTGCTCGCCCTTCTCGGTGACCAGCGACCTGATGCGCGAATCCGCTAAACTGGCCCGTCAATACGGCGTGCACCTGCATACCCACCTGGCCGAGACCGAGGATGAGGAGCAGTTTTGCCTGGACAGGTTCGGTCATCGCCCGGTCGGCTACATGCAAGAAGTGGACTGGGTTGGCGAGGATGTCTGGTTCGCGCATGCCATCTGGGTCAACGACGAGGAGATCGGCGTCTTTGCCAAACATAAATGCGGCGTGGTGCACTGTCCCAGCTCGAACATGCGCCTGGCTTCCGGCATCGCGCCCATCAAGGAATACCGCGCCGCGGGCGTCAACGTCGGCATCGGCGTGGACGGCTCTGCCTCCAACGACGGTTCGCATCTGCTGGGCGAAGTGCGCCAGGCGTTCCTGCTCTCGCGCGTCAAGGAAGGCATCACGGGCTATTCGCTGTCCAATGATCCCAACCGCAAGCTGATGACGGCTCGCGAAGCCTTGTATCTAGGCACGCGCGGCGGGGCAGCCGTATTAGGCCGCACGGACATCGGCTCGCTCGAAGTTGGCAAATGCGCCGACTTCTTTGCTGTGAACGTCAACCGCCTGGAATATTCGGGCGGCGCTGTGCACGACCCGGTCTCGGCGCTTGTCTTCTGCCAGCCTGTCCGCGTGGATTACACCGTAGTCGGGGGCAGGTTCGTGGTCCGCGAGGGATGCGTGGTCACGCTCGATGAGCGAAAGTTGGTCGAGAAGCATAACCAGGCTGCAAAACGGTTGCTATCAGGATAAGTCCCGGTGCTTAACGATATCCTGATCCAGCTTGTTTTCGGCTTCCCGGCGGGCCTGATTTCATTGTCTCTCTCGGCGCTCGGTATCTGGAAGAAGTCGATTATTTGGCTCATTCTCGCTGGCGTCCTGACGATTCCATTCACTTTTTACCCCACCGCTGCCTCCGGGTTGCCACTTTACCTGCTGGCCTTGCTTCAGTTTGGTGCAGCCTACGCGGTGAGAAAACAGAGAATCGGTCTCGCCTGGGGACTGCTGATTCCGCTGGTGCTGGTCACACTTTTTGTGGTCTATCTTACTTTTTATGCTCTTTTCGCAGCACGTCAGTGAGCCCAAAAAACGCCATGGAAGAAACACACGAATCTCTCCTTGAAAAATATCGGCAGCTTCCCGAACGCTTGGAAACAGTCATCGCCGGCCTGGAAGAATCCGATCTGGACTTGCGCAAAGATGGTGAATGGTCTATCCGTGAGTATATTTGCCACCTTGTGGAAGGCGAGCAGCTTTGGCAGATCAACCTGCGTGTGATCATTGGGCTGAACGGGACGAAACTTCCCTTCGATTGGTACCCCAGGCATTCACAAAACGAATGGGCAGAGTGTTGGGCTTACGATAAACGTTGCCTGCAGGTTATGCTAGACCAGTACCGCGCCGATACGCAATACCTGGTGGACATATTAAAGAACCTGCCGGACGTTTGGGAACACTTTGGATGTATCACCTTTCCAGGCGATGAGGCGGAAAGGCGGTTTACCGTGCGAGATATTGTCGAGATGCATCTCCGCCATCTGGATGGGCATGCCGAAGATATTCGCGCGATCCGCGCGTTGCATGGATGTTGAAATATCAGCTTGAGAGGTGATTTTGGATACAAAAGAGATTGTGCGTGGTTTGGATCCAGTAGATTGGTTACAAATCAAACTGATTGCGGATTTGCCACCTGAACGCAAAATCATTCCTGCCATGCGCGCGCAGGAATTTGCAATGGCTACCTTCCGGTGTGCTTTGGAAAAGCGTTATCCGAATCTGACGCGGGCAGAAATAAACATGAAGGTATTGGAGCACTTTACATCTGTCAGGATTCCAAAGGCCTGATGTATACAATAAGATTTTATGCAGAGGTTGTTCGTGCATTGGATGAAATTGGCGCTCCTTATATGATCGTTGGCGCGTTTGCCGGGCTTTCATTTGGGATAACGCGTACAACATTCGCTATTGATATTCTTGTAGATTTGCGAGATACGGATTTCGATGCACTATCAGATAGATTCCCTTTGCCTCGTTATTACGCTGATCCTGAGATGATGCGGAATTCAACACAAATGGGCATCATGTTCAATATTATTGATTCGCAGGAAGGAATCAAAGCAGATTTGGTTCCATTGAAACGTGAGCCAGAGTATAGGAATGCATTTGATCGTCGCATCCGAAGAATGTTTTCAGATGGTCAGACTGAGTTTGAGGCCTGGTGTGCGCGACCAGAAGATGTCATGATTGGAAAGCTACAGGCATGGAATGAAGGTCAATCGACAAAACATCCCGCTGATATTTTCAGTATGCTTCTTTATCTGTTGAGTGAAGATACTGATGCACCCTTTAATCCTGATTTAGTGTCTGTTGCGGCTAAACGTATTGGTAAAAACGTTGTGAATCTTTGGAGCGATTTAGTTACACGAGCTCAAGAAGAGATGAGCAACCGTCCAAAAGGAGAATAACTTTTTTTCACGCTCCTACACCTCGAAAGGAGGTCCCCATGTACGTCAAGGATTATCGTGAAGTCCCATCCGAACCCGGCGGGGCCGATGGGCTGACAGTGCGTTGGGTGATCAATGCTTCGCAGGGTGCAACGAACTTCGCTATGCGCGTCTTTGAACTCGAACCCGGAAAAGAGTCGCCCTTCCACAAACACGAAAACGAGCACGAGGCTTTTGTGTTGGCGGGCAGCGGCGAAATCGAAACGGATGAAGGCATAGCCAAATTGAAGGAAGGCTCGGTCATTTTCATCCCGGCGCAAGAGAGCCATTGCTTCCGCAATACCGGCCAGGATATTTTACGTTTTATTGATGTGGTCACGTTCTCCATCGTGATGCCAAAGTGATTGAAAGTCGATTTGAACCAAACAACCCAACCTACCCTTGTCATTTTCTCGGGTTTGCCTGGAACCGGTAAGAGCACCCTTGCCAACCGTCTTGCCCGTGAATTACGCTGGCCTCTCTTGAGTATCGACGATGTTGCCGGGAACGTACCTTCTGATGCGGATTACCATTTTTGGGATGAGAAAATTCTGGCCCTGCTGACCGTTGTCGACACGCAATTGAATTTGGGCATCAGTGTCGTCGCCGATTCGGTCTTCATGGGCGCTGACAGGCAGCATGCCTGGGAAATTGCCCAGAAACACGACGCAATATTTCGCCCGGTATACTGCTTTGTTTCCGATGACGCGCTGTGGGAGAGGCGAGTAACGGAACGTTTTGATACCCTTCAGCATTCCGATGTAGCCACCTGGGAACAGATTCAGCACCAACGCCAGTGGTTCGTTCCCTGGCAACCAGGCACGGGCCTGTTCATTGATGCGGTTGATCCTTTTGAACAGAACTACATTAAAGTACGTGAATTTGTTGTTAGCCCGACTGTTGCGCTTGAGCCGTTTCAGGTCAAAGTTCCTCTGGTCAAAGGACAATATCACGAATGAACCGATTAGGAGAATGAATGCTTTCTAAAACGCTTGTCAATGTCGCTATGGGGCGTAAACCTGCTGATATGGTCATTCGCAAGGGGCAGTGGGTCTGTGTGCAATCCGGGGAGATCATTCCCGACACAGATATTGCCATTGTAGACGGGCGCTTTGCCTATGTGGGCGGGGACGCCTCGCATTGCATTGGGAATAAGACGCAGGTCATCGAAGCAGGCGGGCGTTATCTCGTGCCCGGCCTGCTGGATGGTCACATGCATGTCGAATCGGGCATGGTCACCGTGACCGAGTTCGTGCGCGCGGTAGCGCCGCGCGGCTCCACCGGTTTGTTCGTGGATCCGCATGAGATCGCCAACGTTTTCGGGTTGAAGGGCGTCAAATTGATGGTGGACGAGGCCGCCCGCCAGCCGATCCACGTGTGGGTTCAGATGCCGTCCTGCGTGCCGTCTGCCCCGGGGTTGGAGACGCCGGGCGCCTCGATCGGCTCTGCCGATGTGGCCGAGGCCATGACCTGGCCCGGTATCATCGGCCTGGGCGAGATGATGAACTTCCCGGGTGTGATCGCTTCTGACGAGAAGATGCACGCTGAAATGCATGCTACGCGCCACGCGGGCAAGGTCATTGGCGGGCATTATCCAACGCCTGACCTGGGATTGCCTTTTCATGCTTACGTGGCAGGCGGCCCGGAGGACGATCACGAAGGCACGCGCATGGAAGATGCAATGGCGCGCGTGCGCCAGGGCATGAAGGCCATGCTGCGCTTTGGTTCGGCCTGGCACGATGTGGAGGCGCAGGTCAAAGCCATCACAGAGCAGGGTCTGGACTCGCGCCGCTTCCTGCTTTGCACCGATGATTCCCATGCCCATACCCTGACGCAGGAAGGCCATATGGACCGCGTGCTGCGTCATGCGATTGAGGCAGGACTCGCGCCAATCACGGCCATCCAGATGTGCACCATCAATACCGCCGAGCACTTCGGCCTGACGCGTGAAATGGGCATGATCGCTCCGGGTCGTTGGGCGGATGTGGTGCTGGTCGAGGATTTGCGCGATTTCCGCGCAGACCTGGTAATTGCCAAAGGACAGGTGATCGCCGAAGATGGTCAATGGAAGATGGATCTCCCAGTCGTAAAATATCCCGCGTGGGTCAGGCAGTCGGTGCATTTGCAGCGGCCGTTGCAGGCTGACGATTTTGTTCTGAAATATTCCTCCCCCCTCATTCCTCTCCCTGAGGGTGATGGAATGAAAGTGACCGCGAACGTGATTGGCGTGATCGAAAACCAGGCGCCGACGCGTCATTTGAAAATTCCGGTCACCACCAATGCCGGAGAAATTCGCGTAGATATGGACCGGGATATTGCCAAGATCGCGCTTGTCCAACGCCACCAGGGCACGGGTGGCATCAGTCTCGGTCTGGTGAGCGGCTTTGGTTTTACGGAAAAATGTGCCATTGCGTCGACGGTCGCTCATGACAGCCATCACATGATCGTAGTCGGTACGGATGAGGCCGATATGGCGGAAGCAGCCAACAGCCTGGCGCGCAGCGGAGGCGGACAAGTGGTGGTTAAGGATGGTCGGGTGATCGGTCAGGTCGAGTTGCAGATCGCTGGTTTGATGTCCACCGAGCGGGCGGATATCGTTGCCGAAAAAGCTGCCAGCGTGTTGGATGGTTTCCATGCCTGTGGCTGCATGCTCAACAATCCGAACATGCAATTAAGCTTGTTGGCGTTGGTGGTCATTCCAGAACTGCGTATTTCTGACAAGGGGCTGGTGGATGTGAATCGTTTTGAACTGATCCCGGTGGTGGAGTAGTATGTCGAACTTTCCTTTTCAACGTTTACAATCGAAGCTTGCCTTTCTAATTGCAGGCACCCCAGCGGGCGACCGGTTGCCGTCCGAGCCACAACTGGCAAAGAAGCTGGGTGTCTCGCGTGCAACCTTGCGCGAAGCCATGCGCACCTTTGAGACACAGGGATTGATCCGCCGCCGCCAGGGCGCTGGTACCTTTGTTGTTGGCCAGGTGCCGGTACTGGATAGCGGCCTGGAAGTGTTGGAGAGCCTGGACACCATGGCCCAGCGCTTGAACCTGGCGGTTACCGTCAGCGACATGCATATCGATAGGGTATATGCTGACCACGAATTGGCGGATGGGCTCAAGCTGCCACTGGCTTCCAGCCTGATCAGCATTCGACGAGTGGTCCGCGCCGATGGACGTCCGGTGGCTTATCTGGTGGACACGCTGCCCGAAGAGATTCTCAAACCGGAAGATCTGCCGAGGGATTTCAACGGTTCGGTCCTGGACTTTTTGATTGCCCGTGGTATCCCGTTGACGACATCACGCGCAGCGATCAGCGCTACGGGTGCGACGGCTGAAGTAGCCCGCGCCCTTGAGATCCAACGCGAGGATGTCTTGCTGAAATTCACCTCCCAACTCTACATTGCCAATGGCAGCGTGGTGGATTACTCGGTCAGTAACTTCATTCCCGGGTATTTCAACTTCCATGTCATCCGGCGGGTTGGGAATGGATAGGCAGTTTTCAATGGTCTCACGAGGTGTGCAGATCATTGTTACTGAAAATAACGTATCTTCTCATAAAGAGGGGGGAAGCGCCCCGCTTTATTGAAAAGGTACAAAATATCTCGTAAGTTATCTGGAGGTAAGAAATGCGAAGTTTTGCAGGTCGTGACATTCTGTCACTGAAAGATTTCGAACGTAATGAGTTCTTTCATGTATTTGAAATAGCCGATGAGTTGGAGCCGATTGCCCGTAGTCGGCGCAACAGCGACCTTCTCGCCGAGAAGACGCTGGTAACGGCCTTCTATCAACCATCCACGCGCACACGTCTGGCGCACGAAGCTGGCATGCACCGTCTGGGCGGCCATGTGACCGGTTTTGCGGATGCCAAGATGACCCGCGCCGGTGACTTCTACCAAGAGTCGATCAAGGATACGGTCAAAATGCTGGAGTTCTACGGCGATGTGATCGTCATGCGCCACTTCCAGCAGGGTGCGCCGCACGAAGCGGCCAAGTGGGCTTCGATCCCCATCATTAACGGTGGCGACGGTTGGGGCGAGCACCCGACCCAAATCCTGACCGACCTGTATACGGTTCTGACTGAAAAAGGCACCATCGATGGCCTGAAATGGTTGGCGGTTGGCGACATGCGCATGCGCACCATGCACTCGCTGGGATATGCCCTGAGCCAGTTCGATTGCCCGATCACCTTTGTCTCACCGCCTGAGATGA
>CAZLOC010000042.1:0-16268 GCA_964560935.1 uncultured Anaerolineaceae bacterium
CAGGCGCGCGCCTTTGGACTGGGGCTCTTGCTGGCCACGCAGAATCCGGTCGACCTGGATTACAAGGCGCTCTCCAACGCCGGTACCTGGTTCATTGGCAAGCTCCAAACGGAGCGGGACAAACAAAGATTGCTGGATGGACTGGAGAGCGCCGCGGGCGATGTTTCGCGTAGCGTGATCGACAAGCTGATTTCCACTCTCGGTAAACGCGTTTTTATCCAGCACAACGTCCATGCCAGACAGCCCGCCCTCTTCCAGACGCGCTGGGCGATGAATTTCCTGGCAGGGCCCTTGTCTCGCAACCAGATTCCGGCCTTGAACAAGCTTGTCGGTGCGGACTTCTTAAAGGTGACGCCAGATTTGACAGAATCAACTCCACAAACGGCGACCAGTTTCGAGGTCCCGTCCGCTTCGGACTCGCCCAGGCCTGTCCCCGCTTTGATGGCTGCTCCTGTCCCTAATCTAGTCCCGTCAAGTTCCGCTTCGTCCGCTTTGGGATTTGAAACACGTTCCCCCGTCCCGGCTGGCGTGGCCGAATATTTCCTGCCGACCAACCTCAGCCTGACCGAAGCGATGCGCGCGGACGGAAAATCCCTGCCGGATGCAAAGTTGAATGGCGTACTGTATCGCCCGGCGTTGCTGGCAGAGGCAAATGTGCGTTTCCTCGACCGCAAATACGGCGTCGATACCGAGATCCAACGCGCTGCGTTGGTCCAGGCTCTGGACCGGGGAGGTGTGCTGCGCTGGGAGGACCATTTCTTCGGCAACTTCCCCGTAAACGAGGTGGAGCGTACTCCGTCGCCGCAGTCTCGCTTTTCATCCCTGGATGCGCCCTTGAACGATGCCCGCCAGATGACGATCTTGCAGCGTGATTTTGTGGATTGGATCTACCGCTCTGTGACGGTGACAGCCAGGGCGAATGAGGCGCTAAAAGTCTATGCCGGTCCGGATGTTACCCAGGCGGAGTTCATGAAAGCCTGCGCCGAGACCGCCCGCGAAGCGCGCGACGCGGAGATTGAGAAGAGAGCAGCGCAAATTGACCGAAAAATCAAGGCGCTGGAAGATAAATTGGCTCGTGAAGAACGCGAGCTGCGCGAAGATGAAGCTGAATTGTCACACCGCAAAATGGAGGAGATGGGTACACACGCTGAAAATGTACTGGGGATTTTCGGTGGCAGGAAGAGTACGCGCCGCCTGTCCTCCTCGCTGACCAAGCGCCGCATGACCGAACAGGCTAAGGCGGAAGTGGAAGAATCGTTGGATGCGATCGATCAGTATAAGAAGGAAATCCAGGCGCTGGAGCAGGAACGCCAGGTTGTTGTCGATGAGATCAACGACCGCTGGGGGGATGTGGTCAATGACATTAGCGAGGTGACCGTTACATCCAAGAAGACTGACATATATGTTGAACTCTTTGGCGTGGCCTGGATGCCATTCTATTTGGTTGAGTCTGGCGAGGAGATGGTCGAGTTGCCTGCGTTTGGGCAGGAATGAAAGGCCATGCGGAGTTCAACTTTTATCTCGCGTTCTTACCACTACCTGCTTGCATGGGGACTCATTGCCCTGGTCACAGCGCTTTTATTCGCCCTGCGTGAGGCGCTCGACAAGACCCTGGTTGCTCTTTTATATTTAATTCCTCTCGGCCTGATCACTGCCTTGTGGGGGCTTGGGCCTGGCATCACCAGTGCATTGGTGACCTTCCTTACATTCAATTATTTTTTTATCCAACCGTATTACAACTTCGCGGTCCATCACCCAACTGATGTGGTCATCCTTGTCATATTTCTGATTGTAGCGATTGTAATCAGCCAATTGGTTGGACGCATGCAGGCCAGCCTTGCCGCGGCAACGGCGCGCGAGCGTGAAGCCACACAACTCTACGAACTAAGCACAGCACTTGCAGGCCTCCATGATAGGCATACCATCGCGAAGATTCTTGCTAAACAAGTACAGGATGTTTCGCATGGCGAAGCAGTGGAGCTGAATATCACAGGGACGTCGTCTTTTACTTTTCGATTGCCCGATACAGATTCGCCAAACCGACCACCAGATTGGATTGTCCCCATACAGGTGGCACGCGGTGCTCTAGGGGAGATTCGGCTTTGGAGAGCCGAGCCAGCCCTAACGTCCAGTGAAAAGCGCTTGTTGCAGACCTTTGCCAGCCAGGGCGCATTGGCACTCGAGCGGGCGAGACTCGCGGAAACAGAGTCCCGTGCACGGGTCCTTGAAGAGAGTGACAAGTTGAAGTCTGCAATTTTGTCTTCGGTTTCGCACGAGCTGCGGACGCCGCTTTCCACCATCAAAGCTGCGGCTTCAAGTTTGAGAAGCAATGATGTCAATTGGGATTCCGCCGTACGCCCTGAGTTGGTCGCTGCGATCGATGATGCAGCTGATCACTTGAATATGCTGGTTGGCAATCTGCTTGACATGTCGCGCATCGAGTCTGGTGCACTTAAACCGAAACGTGACTGGAATATTTTGTCTGAGATCATCGGGAGTGTTCTGGCGCGTATGAAGCATCTGGCAGGGGAGCATCGCATTGAAGTGGATATGCCGGAGAGCCTGCCGCTCGTGCCCGTGGACTATGTACAGATGGAGCAGGTCTTTACGAATCTGGTAAGCAACAGTGTGAAGTATGCGCCAGAGAAGACGCTGATACGTATACATGCGTTTGTGGAGGGCGATACGATCCATGTGATCGTCAGCAACCAGGGGCCGCAGGTGCCGCAGGAACATCTCGAACGAATCTTCGATAAGTTTTTCCGCATCACTGCCGCGGACCGTGTCACAGGTACGGGCCTTGGGCTTTCGATTTGCAAGGGAATCATCGAAACACATGGTGGGCGGCTTTGGGCGGAGAACGTATCCGATGGGCTCGCTTTTAACTTCACATTGCCATTGATCTGGGAAGGTATCTCATCACCCAAACTGCCAATGGATACGGAGACCGAATGAGTAACGCGCCGCATATTCTTGTCATAGATGATGAACCGCAGATTCAGCGCGCGATAAAAACCATCCTGACCGAAAAAGGATTCAAAGTCACAACAGCTAGTCGTGGAGAAGAAGGACTCACATTGGCAGCGACGAATGAACCTGATATCGTGATCCTGGATCTAGGTTTGCCTGATATGGACGGTGTTGAGGTCTGTACTCGTCTGCGCGAGTGGACACAATGCCCGATTATCATTTTATCCGTGCGCGACAGCGAACACGATAAAGTAGTCGCACTTGATAAAGGCGCAGACGATTACCTCACGAAGCCGTTTGGCATTGAAGAATTGCTGGCGCGTGTGCGTGTGGCGTTACGTCATTCCACAAGCAGGCGGGGAACGCAGAGCAAGGTCATCCATGCTGGTCCGCTGATGATCGATCTTGCATGGCACATTGTCAAACGCGATGATGAAGAAATTAAGTTAACTGCCACCGAATATAAATTGCTTGCTTATCTTGCCGCCAATCACGGACGCGTGCTTACGCACCAAAGTATTCTTGCGAACGTGTGGGATCCCGCCGATGCCAACCACACAGAATACTTGCGCGTCTACATGCGCCAGCTGCGTAAAAAGCTTGAAGATGATCCTGAACGCCCGCAGTATATTCTCACTGAACCTGGAATTGGCTATCGCTTTATTACGGATGAATGATTAAACGTTGCGAAGGCATGTCCTGAGGTGAAGCCGAAGGATCTGAACCTTCGCAACGTTTATCTCCACCTTACAACGTCCTTACAAAAGGGCGTTTTTATTTTTTCTTTATAAGTTTGCCTGAATTTTTTGTCACCGTTTTATGCAGGGTTGATAGGATTTACCTACCTGTGAGGTGATATGACCAAAATTGATGTAAATCCCACTGCTTTGACTTTATCATCCGCGCCCCGATTGAACCTCGAACCTGTTCGCCGGCTAATTATCCTTGTACCTTGCCTTGAGGCTGATCTTACCGTTGTAACACGCAGAATATGGGAGTTGGCAAATGCCACAGGGGCGCACGTCCAGTTCGTCGGTCTATATAGTGACGCGACGCAGGAGCCGAGTCTGAGACGTGAACTGGTCAGCATGTCTGCAATGGTGAACTATGGCAAGGTGTCTGCAGAGACAGAAATCATATTTGGAAGAGATTGGGTGAACGCTGTCAGGTCACGCTGGCACGCAGGTGATATGGTTGTGTGCTTTGCTGAACAACGTGTAGGTTTGTCACGTAAGCCATTGAGCCAGATTTTGCAATCGGATTTGGATGTACCTCTTTATATCCTTACCGGACTTTATCCTCAAAACGATTCGCGTACAAACTGGTTGGCCCAAGCCGCCGCATGGATTGGTTCCATTGCCATCCTCCTCTGCTTCTTCGTGCTCCAGGTCCAGATCGGCAATTTCGCAAAAGACTGGGCTACCGTATTGCAGCTGTTTTCCATCCTTGTTGAAGCCTGGTCGCTCTGGGCCTGGAATAGTTTGTTCGGATAACATACTGGAAGAAACTATCAAACCGGAATAAATTGAATGATCAATCAGGAAGATAATTCCCATACATCGATTATTGAACGAGCCTCGGATTACAAACCACCCCGGACCTTGCGTTCCTGGTTTATAGGTCATCCCTTATCCACTGCAGATGCACCCCATCAAACCATCGGAAAGGCTATTGGTCTTGCGGTTTTTGCGTCGGATGCGCTTTCTTCTACTGCGTATGCTACACAGGAGATACTTGTAATTCTCGCTGCGGCCGGTACAATGGCCTTTGGTATTGTATTTCCAATTTCCATTGCCATCGTCCTCTTGCTGGGAATCGTTACAATTTCGTATGAGCAGACCATCCATGCATATCCAGATGGTGGAGGCGCATATATTGTAGCGCGTGACAATCTTGGTGAATTTCCAGCTCTTATAGCAGGGGCGTCCCTTCTAACTGATTATATTCTCACAGTATCGGTTTCGATTGCATCTGGCGTTGCGCAGATCACTTCTGCATTTCCAATTTTATATAATTATCGTGTTTTACTCTCTGTTGGTTTCATCCTGTTCGTCATGATGATGAATTTACGCGGTGTAAAAGAATCAGGTACTGCTTTTGCCATCCCCACCTATTTCTTCGTCGTGATGATGTTCATTTCTGTTGGAATTGGCCTTTTCCGCCTATTTGTTACTAACACACTCGGAACTGTAGTTGATCCACCAGAATTGGAAATGCTCCATGGTATTTCGAAGATTACACCCTTCTTGATATTACATGCGTTCGCAAGCGGCACCACTGCACTTACAGGTGTTGAAGCGATCTCAAACGGCATAACTGCCTTCAAGGAACCACGCAGCAAGAATGCAGGTGTCACCTTGATCTGGATGTCGCTTATTCTTGGCTCACTTTTTCTTAGTATTTCCTTTCTCGCGAAAGAGATTGGCGTGATTCCATCGGAAAGCGAAACGGTAATTTCACAATTGGCACGCACGATTTTTGCCGGGCGTGGAACGCTTTATCTTATGTTGCTCGGCGCTACTACCGTTATCCTCATCATGGCAGCAAATACAGCTTTTGCAGATTTTCCACGATTGGGAGCCCTTGTTGCCAAAGATGGGTTCCTTCCCCGTCAGCTTACATATCGAGGAAGCCGCCTGGTTTATTCAAGTGGCATTGTGACGCTCGCTGCCATCGCATCCATCATACTTGTAATTTTCAAGTCAAGTGTTACACGTCTTATTCCTTTGTATGCTATTGGTGTATTTCTATCATTTACACTTTCACAAAGTGGCATGGCGCATCGCTGGTACAAAATTGGCAAACTCAAACCTAGCGAAGAGAAGTCGGAACGGGGTTCAACACTTCACTTTGTAAAAGATTGGTCGATGAAAATGTTAATCAATGGATTTGGGGCGGTATGTACTGCAGTCGTGATGATGGTCTTTGCTGTGACCAAATTTAATGATGGAGCTTACGTTGTTTTGATTCTTATTCCCGTTTTAGTTGGGATTTTCTGGGGAATTCACTATCACTACAAGGGACTTGCTAATAAACTTTCTCTCGATAATTTTTGTGCAATTCCCCCACTTGCCACTCGTCATCGAGTCATCATGCCGGTCAGCGGCGTGCATCAGGGCACACTGGCAGCGCTTCGTTATGCACGAAGGTTATCAGATGACGTAACAGCGGTTCATGTCGTGATAGAACCGGCCGAGTCTGAAAAGGTACGCCAAAAGTGGGAAAAGTGGGGGGGAGGTGTACGCATGGTGATGTTGAATTCACCTTATCGCCTCTTCATCGAGCCTTTATTGGGGTATATTGCTGACATTGGACGGCAGCGTCAGCCGGGTGAAACTATCACCGTTGTTGTGCCTGAATTTATTTCAAATAGCCGCTTGACCGCCGCTTTGCACATGAACACCGCACAACTTCTCCGCAGCCAACTTAAACGTCAACCTGGTATCGTTATCATCGATGTGCCTTATCATGTGAAAGAATAAGATAGCGAATAGTAAGGAATGGCTGAAATAAACTTCATCGTCGTAGGAGCAAAAGCGCGACTTTGTCTGATAGTGATGGTATCATCGCCCTATGACGACTGCAACTGCTCAAGTAAATCCCATTATTGCTTTGAACATATTCTGGCTCACTTTAGCGGTTTTGATCTGGGGAATTATTCACTCTGTGACTGCTTCGTTAGAAGCCAAAGATTGGTTGCGTCGCAGGCTGGGGGATGCTGGTATACGCTTTTACCGCTTTGGTTATAACATTTTCTCCCTCATCAGTTTTGCCCCGATCTTATGGCTGATGGTTGCCTTGCCAGATAAAGTCCTTTACCAAATCCCTGCACCCTGGATCTACCTTTCGCTGGCGGGACAATTCGCGGCCGTGGTGGTGCTGGTCATCGGGGTGTTACAAACGGGCGTGCTGTCGTTTGTTGGGCTGAGACAGCTTTTCGAGGGGGATGAGCGCCCCGCTCAGTTTGTCAGTCATGGATTGTATCGCTGGGTGAGGCATCCGCTGTATACGGCCGGCCTGCTTTTTATCTGGTTGATCCCGGTGATGAGCCAGAATACCCTGGTCGTTATTATTGCAGCTACGGTTTATATAATTGTGGGCGCATTCTTCGAAGAGCGCAAATTGGAGCGGGAATTTGGCGCGGCTTATGCGGAATATAAGGCTAAAACCCCAATGCTCATCCCCGGGCTGCATTTTGGACGGAACAAATAAGCTTCCCATACGTCTGTAATACTATGGATCGTATCATTTCAAAAAAGCAGGGTGTGGGGTAACCTCACTTCCCCTTGTTATTGAGAGATACTAAAGATCCTTATTAATTTTTGATTCATGTGGAACAGGTATAATCTGCCCATGGCTACCATCTCTTATCCGTATTCACAGCGCAATTCGATTGTGCTGCAAATCATGGCCGCTCTGTTGGGAGGCCTGACGCTCTTTCTGGGCGCGGTCCTCCTGTGGACAATCGGTTTCCAGTTGATGTATGCAGGTCGCATCTTTCCGGGCGTGTCCGTCGCTGGGGTAGATCTTTCCGGTCTTTCGCCAACGGATGCAGCCCTTAAGTTGAGCCAGACATTGTCCTATCCTTATACGGGCAAAATTGTCTTGCGCGATGGGGGCAGGGTTTGGGTTGTCACACCTACCCAGATGGGGATGGCCTTTGATGCTTCGACCAGTGCGCAGGCAGCCTATCAACTCGGTCGCAGCGGTGGCCTGTTAGCCAGCCTCGACGGTCAAGTACGTGCGCGTAGTAATGGCGTAGAAATGCCGCCGGTTATTCTGTTTGACCAGCGTGTGGCACATCAGTATTTGCAAGCCTTATCGGTTGAGGTGGATCAGCGAATAGTGGAAGCAAGCCTAAAGGTCGAAGGGACGAATGTGGTTGCCGTTCCCGGTCAGGCGGGGCGCTCATTGGACGTGGAGGGCACGCTGGTCTTTCTCAGCGCCCAGATGCAGACCTTCCGCGATGGCGAAGTGCCGCTGGTTATCCGCGAGCAGACACCAGAGCTTATCGATGTCTCTGCGCAGGCGGAAGTAGCCCGTCGTGTATTGAGTCAGCCAATGCGTCTCTACATTGCCAATGCCGGTGAAAACGACCCCGGCCCGTGGACGTATGACATACAGATATTGGCGAATATGCTGATTGTTCATCGAGTGGGGAATGAAATCCAGGTGGCGCTCGACCCGGCGCCATTGCGGGGAATCCTTCTGGGGATCGCCACGCAGGTGGACCGCAAATCGGAAAATGCGCGTTTCTACTTCGATGACAACACGCGCCAACTGGCTTTGATCCAATATGCCAAAGTCGGTCGTGTCGTCGACACCGAGGCCAGCATTGCGGCCATCAATGATGCTTTGTTGCAAGGCGAACACAATATTCCTCTGCAAATTGTTGAAACTCAACCCGCTGTGAAAGATGATTCCACGGCTGACCAATTAGGCATCGCTGAGCTGGTCAGTTCCGAGATATCTTATTTCTATGGCTCCAGCGCCGAACGTATCCAGAACATTCAGGCGGCGTCGGCTCGTTTCCATGGCGTGTTGGTTGCGCCAGGAGAGACTTTCTCGATGGGAGACGCACTGGGTGATGTCAGTCTGGATAATGGCTTTGCCGAGGCGCTCATCATCTATGGCGGGCGTACCATCAAAGGCGTGGGCGGCGGTGTTTGCCAGGTCAGCACAACCTTGTTTCGCACGGTTTTCTACGGCGGGTATCCGGTCGTAGAGCGTTATTCACATGCCTATCGTGTTTCGTATTATGAGCAGACCGCCAGCGGGGCTGTTGATCCTGCCCTTGCGGGCCTGGATGCTACGGTCTATTTCCCGCTGGTGGATTTCAAATTCACCAATGACACGCCTTACTGGCTATTGATGGAAACGTACGTCAGTGCTGAAGCGCGTACGCTTACCTGGAAGATGTATTCCACCCGTGATGGCCGCAGCGTCACCTGGGAGACAACCGGGCCACAGAATGTTGTTCCTGCCCCCGAGCCACGTTTCGAAGAGAATGATGAATTGAAGGCAGGCCAGATTGAGCAAGTCGATTGGGCTGCCAATGGCGCAGATGTGACAGTCACGCGCACGGTTTTAAAGAATGGCGCTGTCTATTTCAGTGATGAGTTCAAGACGCATTACGAACCCTGGCGGGCGGTCTGTGAGGTTGCGCCGGGTACCGAGGAGCCTGAGAGACTGGCCAATCGGCATAATTTATGCAGATCACCTTCTACGTAGGGTCGAATTGCCAATTTGAGCCACAAAATGGTAAAATTCCGCACTGGTGCCGCAACCTTATCAAATTGTAAGATTGCATAAAATCCAACTTTCACAAACGGAAATCTGTCCTACAACTTTTGATAGTTGCGGTACTGTTGAAATGGAGCTTACATGATCAGTCAAGATTTGCTCGAGATTTTGCGTTGCCCTAATTGTGTGCGTGAGAAGGATGGCCTGCTCACGTTACACAAAGATTCCTGGCTGATTTGCCAGGACTGCGAACGCAAATATCCCATTGTGGATGATATACCGGTTATGTTGATCGATGAAGGGGACAAGTGGATTAGCGTGGCTGTTGAGAAATTGCCTGTCCCACCCCCGGCCAAGTAAAGCGAGGTCTTTGTGTCGAATTTGGATACACTGCTGGCCGACCTGACCAGCGGAGACGAACCGCGCGCCGAAGGTGCCGTCCCCGGATTGGTGGAGCTTGGGGAAGAGGCATTCCCAGCTCTACGCGACCTGCTGAATTCTGCGGATGCAGACCAGCGCTGGTGGGCGCTGCGGGCACTGGCTCAATCGCCTCAAGCGCGGACCGAGTGGCTGCTCCCGCTTCTAAACGATTCAGTCCCTGAAGTGCGTCAGGCGGCAGCGCTTGGGTTGTGCAGTCATCCCGATGAAACGGCCATCAGGCCTCTCGTCCGGGCCTTGAGCGACGCGGATTCGATGGTATCGAGTCTGGCCTGTAATGCTTTGGTCGAGGTCGGGAAACCGGCAGTTCCATCCCTGTTGAAGTTGTCCAAAGATGCGCCTCAAATCGCGCGCATCAACGCGATCCGAGCATTGGCCGAGATTGCTGACCATAACGCGATCCCGGCCCTCATGGCGGCCCTTGAGGATGATTCCATTATGATACAGCATTGGGCAGAAGAAGGCTTAGAGCGTTTAGGCTTGGATATGGTTTACCTCAAACCTGAGTAGGAAGCATGAAAATACTGAACTTTCTGAAACGAATTTCGATTTGGCGGATTGTCCTTTTGTTGATTGCAATTGCGCTGGCAATACCCGCCTTTATCTTCACCCGCGATTTTGTGGTAGGTTGGGGAATTACGGATTTGCCGGGTGTGGCTGTTAAGTATGATGAACAGGGGCAACCCCAAATTTCTAGTGATGTGCCTATTCCTGGAGATGTAGGCATCCCTGAGCCCGATTTGCCGCCTTCCTGGGATGGCGGCAGCCGTGTTACCTTGTTGTTCATCGGCTTGGATGAACGTGACTGGGAGGAGGGTCAGGGTGCACCGCGCTCGGATACGATGATCCTTTTCACCATTGACCCGATCAGCAAAACAGCGGGAATGCTTTCTGTCCCGCGCGATATGTGGGTCAATATCCCCGGTTTTGGATACAGTCGCATCAATACCGCATATTCATCTGGCGAGGGGAATAAATTGCCAGGCGGAGGACCCGGGTTGGCTGTCAAAACAGTGGAACAATTCATTGGTGTGCCGATCCAATATTATGCGCAGGTAGATTTCAAGGCCTTTGAAGAAGCCATCGACGCTATGGGGGGATTGTATCTGTGCCCGGAGGAAAGGATTACGATTGACCCGATCGGCCCTAAGCCGCCTGTAAAGATGGGCCCGGAATGTCGCAGTTATTGGGGTTATGAAATACTGGGTTATGCACGCAACCGTCATACGCAAGGCGGCGATGTAGATCGTGCCAACCGTCAGCAAAAGGTTGTCATGGCGCTGGTGGATCAGGTTTTCTCGCCACAGAACTTCCCCACTATGGTATCCAAGGCGCCGAAGATTTATGAAGAAGCAGAATCGGGATTGCGTACAAACTTAACCTTTGATGATGCCTTGAAACTGGGCGTACTGCTATCCCAAGTCCCCAGAGAGAATATCAAACGTGGCGTGATCGATTTTTCGATGGTTACTTTAGATAACGTGACCTTGGCTGGGCAGAATGCCAGCATTTTTAAACCCATCCCAGATAAGATCCGTGTGCTGCGAGATGAAATTTTCTCGGCAGCAGGGCCGCTCAGCCCCATGGCAAGCGGCGATCCAGCCGTATTGATGCAGGAAGATGCTGCGCGTGTGCGCGTTGTAAATGGCACGTATACGGAAGGCCTGCCAGAAAGAACAGGCAACTATCTACTGGCGCAAGGGATGCAAGTGGTTGAAGCAGGCGGGTATGCTGCCCAACAATATAACCGTACTACGATCGTCATGTACGGGCCAAAATTGTATACCTTGCGTTATCTCATGACTGTTTTTGGCGTCGATGCCACAAATCAAATCCTATTCGCTCCAGACGCTGCATCGACTGTGGATATAGAAGTGCGCCTAGGAGCCGACGCCCTCAACATTATTCCATAGCGCCAATATCGTCAGGAGCTACACAGTTGAATGGGAGAAGCCCGAAAATAAGGGGCGCGAGCGTAGCTCGCGCCCCTTATTTTCGGTATCCTTTTGCAAGGTGCGTTAACTCCAATCGTTATAAATGCTGCCGCAGTGAATTCCTGCGGCAGTTATTTTGTCAGGGTTGTTGGAATGTAATGCGTATTCCGCCCAGATAGGTGCTGTCGTCTGTGGATGTACATGTCGGGGCGGATATGTCCGAGGCAGGTGTGCCGCCGTCCGCCATGCGGATGGAATACGTCACATCGGGCGCCATCAGATAGTCTGCATAGCCGTGACCGAGTTCGGGCTTCAATCCTGTGAAGATATGCTCTTCACCACTGCTCCAGGTGAGGATAATTTCCGCGCCGGGGATTTGCCTGCGTGTTGCATTGATTACAACGATCTGCAATAAACCCTCGGCAAGTTCCGGGTCGCAAACGGTGTCTTGTCCCACAAGCTGGTACGGTGCGCCGAGGGTGGGAGTGGGAGTATGAGTAGGCCTGAGTGTAGGCGTCAACAACGGGATTGGCGTGCCGGTTGGCTCGGCTTGGATTGTCGGCGAGGATGCTTCGGTTGTAGAAATCGATGGAGCACTGGATTGTCCCGCTGGTTCCTGCCTGTCCGTAGGAATTGCGGTGGGTGGATTGACAACCACCCCTCCTTGCAAGGTAGAAGCCAACATGGCAACTTGTTGTACGGCTTCAAACGCCTCACCAGCGGCCAGCATTCGTTGCGCTTGTGCGGCCAGAGCTTGTGCGGGGTTTGGGTCTCCGAGCAGGGTCAGGCGCGCGCGCGCACGTTCCAGGTCGCCGTTTGAAGCGAAAGCAGCCGCGATCGCAGAACGAAAGTGGTCTTTGAAGTTATCACGCAGGGCCAGAGGTTCGGCATCCACATATTTAACGGGGGAGAATACCCAGGCGTATGCCAATCCCAGCCCGAAGCCCAGGATCAGCGTTATTAGCCATTCCCACGCGAAACGCCTCGTTCTCATGGCAAACTTGTCCCGGGAATAGGCTGCCAGGTTTGTAAAGCTACCGACAACTCCTGGATGAGAGACAGATCGTCGCTGGGATAACCCGCCTGGCGTGCAAAGCTTTCGGCCTCTCCGGCAATGACCGCGGGCGGTTCGCTCCCAAGCACGGCCAACCGCCGGGCGGCCAATGCGGGATCCTGCTCGGCGCGATAAGCTTCAGCAACCATGAGCACGTAATCGGTCCGGTAATCGATGCGCAGGGCATCAGGGGTGACGTCGGTATACTGGACCGGGTTAATTACCCAGCCATAGACTAATCCAAGCGTAATTCCGAGGGCAAGTGCGATGAGAGTAGGAAGCCAACGAGGCATGTGAGTGTATTTTCCATAGCCACGGCAAAATGACTGGTGCCGCAACCCCGCTACAGGTTGGCGGGGTAACCACGTGAAATTATAAAGCTACTTTGAATTTTATCCTATAACGGCGGCAAGTTCCCCATCGATGTTGGGTAATTGTGGTATCAGGGCAGAAACTAACCGTCCGACAACCGGATTCGTAATTAAACTCGAAGTATAAATCCTATCGTCGTTGTACATTCGGTATGTTATAATTTTTGCGCTTATCTAAAAGCCCCTAATCCTTGGAGGATTTCTTATGGAGATAACAACCAAAAAGTTCAAAAGTTGTGATATGGTCGTTGTGAATGGGCGCATTGACAGTAGTACTGCCCCTCAGTTAACTGAAGCGCTTGAAGGCATTACCGGTGATGGTCGCTTTAAGATTGTGCTGGATATGAGTGACCTGGAGTATATGTCGAGTGCGGGATTTCGTGCTTTGCTCTCCAGCCAGCGTGTTTGCAAACGCTATAACCGTGGTGAGATCGTTCTGGCTGTTATACCGGAGCGCGTGAAAGAAGCTTTGGAGCTGGCCGGGTTTACCGAATTGTTCAAGACTTTCGACGATGCGGTTGAAGCGGTCGGTAGTTTTTAATCCTTTGCGTTGATATTTGCTTTTTTATTGTATGAGCCGCCTCCGTCTGCGGATGAAGAGGCGGCTTTTAGTGTCGAGATGCGTAAATCTACTTTTGATGCAAACTTCCACAACCTGGATGAGATCCGGGAATTTGTCGGTGAAGCTGCTCGCCAGGTTGGTTTTTCGGAAAAAGAGATTTACTCCATACAATTGGCGGCTGATGAAGCCAGCACCAATATTATTGAGCATGCTTATGCTGGAATTGAAAACGGCAAAATTGAAATAGACTGTAGCATCGCGGGTGATGAATTGAAAATCGTTATGCGCGATAATGGAAAATCCTTTAACCCATCCAGTGTTCCTGAGCCGAATGTGAAAGCCGATCTTTCGGAACGCAAAATCGGGGGATTAGGGATGTATTTGATGCGCAAGCTGATGGACGAAGTATCTTACGAGTCGTCGCCAAAGACGGGCAACGCCTTGACCATGATCAAGCGCAAAGGAGACGCCGGGTGAATGCTGCTGCCCGTTCTCCTGAGTCGTCGGACTGGCGAGCACTCGCCGGACTTGGAGAACAACTTGTCAAAACCACCTCGTTGGTTGACCAGCGTAATCGCATCATTGACATGACCCGCAGGCTGGTGGCCGGTGAAGTGGACGTATGGCTGCACGAGAGCCTTTTCCGCTTACCGGACCGGAACGAGCCTCCCCTTTTTCCACCTGAACCTGAACTAGAGGGGATGCGTGAAGCTTTTCATTCACGGAAACCGGTAGTCCGCAACGACTCAACCAGCAAGAAATCGCGCGGGACTTGCGCTGCCATCCCGCTTGAGGACCAGGGACTGACACTGGGCATACTGCAAGTTAGCCGCCCAGATAACAGTGAGTTCCCCGTGGAAGACCTGGACGTCCTGATTGGGTTAGCCAGTGTCATTTCAGTCAGTCTGTTCGCTTCACATCGGGTGGCAGTCGAACGCTTTCGCCTGAATCAGATCAACCTTGTGCATGAAGTCAGCGCCCAGACCGCAAATGTGATGGACATGGACGAACTGGCGCGGCGTGTTACTGAACTTATCCAAAAAACCTTTCAATATTACTATGTTGGCGTTTTTACGCTTGCCCCGGGTTCTCAAATGCTGCATTTTCGATCCAGCGCTTCTGCTCCACGGAAGGGACGTCGCAAAACGCTGAACGCGTTGGAGGTGGAGCTTGGCCAGGGGTTGATCGGGCAGGCCGCACAGTCCGGGGAAATGATCGTTGTGGATGATGTCCAGGCAGATGAGCGTTTTCGTTTCATCCCAAGCCTGCCGGAGACAAAGTCCGAAGTCGTTTTGCCTTTGAAAATCGAGGATCGCGTGCTGGGTGTAATGGACGTGCAGAGTGACCAGTTGCAGGCATTTCACCCCAATGACTTGTTGATCCTGGATGCATTGGCTGCCAACATTGCCCGCGCAGTGGAAGGAGCGCATCTATACACTGCCTTGCGCCGGCGAGCGGACCAGTTGGCTTTGATCGCTGAAGTGAGCAATGCAGTTACTTCCACGCTGAATTTGAGCGAAGTGATGCACAAAACGGCTAATCTGATCCACAAAAAGTTCGGCTATCCGTTTGTGCATTTGTTTACAGTACACCCTAACCGGCGGCAGGTGATCTACGAGGCGGGCAGCGGCGCACGCAGCCGCAAGCTGGAGGGTTATTCCATCCCGCTGGATGATCCACAGGGCATTATTCCCTGGGTAGCCCGAAAAGGCGAGACGGTCCTTGCGAACGATGTCAGCCGGGATGATCGTTATGTCGACTCGCCTTTCCCTCCCAAGGATGTACGCTCAGAGTTATGTGTTCCCCTTCTGTTTGACCGGCGGGTTGTGGGTGTGCTGGATGTGCAGAGCGACAAGTTGAGTGCCTTCACCGAAGACGACCGGATGATCTTCGAAGCAGTTGCCGATAACATCGCTTCGTCCATCCATAACGCTGACCTGTATGCTTCGGAGCAATGGCGTCGCCAGATAGCCGACGGCTTGCGCGAAGTAGCGGTGTTGCTCTCCGCCAACGTGGGCGTCGAGGATGTACTGGATGCGGTTCTTGTAGAATTGTATAAGACGTTGCCAGTGGATGTTTCTGCCATCTGGTTATTGGAAGAAGGTGATTTGTATCTGGCTGCGGTTCGCGGCTGTCGAGCTGACTTATTAGAAGAGGCGCGCCAGAGTTCTGTGGAAGCATCCGTTGCTTTGATGAGCGCCCTGGTGTCTGAGCGCCCCGTGATCCGCCGCCCGGATGACCCGAAATGGCCTTCCGGGTTGGCCGCTAGATTTGAGGATAACTACTCCTCGATTGCTGCGCCATTACACGTTGGAGATCAACCCGTTGGCGTGTTGACGCTGGCGCATTCCACACCAGGGCGTTATGGTCACGAGGCCCAGGCCATGACCACCACATTTGCCAGCTATGCCGCCGTTGCGATAGAAAATGCCCGCCTGTATGATTCCGCCCAGGAACAGGCTTATGCCTCGGCGGCCTTATTGCAGGTCGCGCAAGCGGTCGTCAGCCTGAGCGATCTCGATGAAATTCTGAGCACCATCGTGCGTATCATGCCCATCTTGGTGGGTGTCGAGCGTTGTGCGCTCTATTTATGGGACGCAGAAAAGGGCGCAAATTATCCTTACGAAGAGTATGGTCTTTCGGAAGAGGATGAGATCGATTTTTGGGAGAGAGAATTCCCGGCAGGCGCCTCGCCT
>CAZLOC010000043.1:0-16158 GCA_964560935.1 uncultured Anaerolineaceae bacterium
GGTTTGAAGGTGTAGGAAAGTTGCTTGACCGTGAAAAGTCCTTTTTTCTCATACCCGTTGATAGCTTTCTGTGTCGAGATACCATCCAGCAAGCTGAGATTATCTTCCTGAATTGCTTTTTCCCGGCACATATCGCGGAACTGGCAAGCCGGGCAGTTTTTGTTCAAAATCAAGGATGGGGCTTCTGGCGTCTCTTCGGCAACCCATTCTTGCAATGGTTCAAGAAATGGGATGAGCGTTTTAGAGCTGCTTTCCAACTTCACGCGATGTGAATTCCCGTCCAGTCCAACAATATAGCCAGAGACAGGTCGCTTCTTTTGCACCTGCTCCAGAACATAACTGACAAAGAATATCTCCAGCCGGTGTTCCTTTTTGATCGTGTGTGAACCTACCACGATGGTTGGTTCGTAGCTGTAATAGCCGAAGGCAGAGTGAGTTCTAACTTTGCTCAAAACCGCACATTTTGCGGAAAATCCATCTGCTTCAAGCGTTGCGTTGACAAGATGTTGATGGTTCCCTTTAAGATTGTCGAGACTATAAGGTTGTACGTCAGTGTTTTCTTGCCTGAGATTGTCAATATAGTTGCGTTGGGCGTTTTGCTGTTGTTTTTCAAGGATCTGCATGTACTCGTGCTGGGTTCCCCTCTCTCTTGTGCAAAGTAATAAATATGCTTTGCGGGGGCATTGAGAATAGCCCACCACTACTTCGGAAGTAATAATTTTCTCCATATTTAGCCTCCTGGAAAAGCTATTGCCATTTTCATTGTATATGAAGAACGTACCCCATGCAATTTTTTTTCATCAGTAATCAGCCACTGGGCTAACATGGTGAAGAAAAACAAAAGCCGTCTGAAGACGGCTATTATTCCCTGCAAAACTTCAATCGCGCGAGTTCACGCCAAATTATTCAAGTATGCTTCCACAGCCTGCTTGAATTCCTCCGCCCATTGAAATGATTCTTTTGCCTGCTCATCTGTCACTTCCTCATGTTCACCGCCATAATGCCCAACCTGACGACGTTCTTGCGCATCGATGATATAGCGATGAAATTTGGGATCGAGCAAACGTGTTCTCGCGAATTCTTTGCCATATGCGGCAACAACTGCCGAATGGCTGGAAAACGTCAGCCCCTTTGATAGCAACATCGCCTGAGCCAGATAGAAAATCGTGTAATAGGATTGCGCGGCGGAGAAACCCGTGAAACCTCGGTCAAGCAATACTTTTGCGGCTTCATGACTCTCATCGGCCAATTCCAGAAGATGCTGAATTTCCGAAGAAATCATACTGCCACCCCTTCTTTGCGGACGTTAATATAAAGCGGCATTTTACTTTTAGCATAGACTGTTTCAGACGCAAACGTGCGAGAAATCACTACGTCATTTTCCAGCGATAGGGAAGCTACCAATTCCGATGAACGCCTGGATGCTTCCCAATAATCAAACGCGCCCTTCAAAACGATCATCACATCAATATCCGAATCAGGCGGGTGCGCATCCCCACGCGCATACGAGCCATATAAATAAACGGCTTTCAACTGATCGCCGTAAATTTCGGCCAGTCCTTTTTTCAATTCGCGCAGGATTTTTTTAACATCGTCAGACATATGCAGTTCCTGTCTGTATCTTACCTGTTTTCACCACAGTTTGCAACGACTTTTTTATCTCTGCACATCTCCGTTCATCTCCGGTTATTCCTTCAACAAAAAATCCCCACCCTCCAGCACCCCCTCCAAAATCACCTTTACCGCCTCCGCTTCAAACAATTCCTCTAACCCAAACGACTTCAACCTGGTCTGCGTGGTGCGCACGGACGGCTCCAGGAACGTCCCAAACGGCAGGGACGTGCGAAACAACTGGTAATACAGGAAGCGGCGCGCGTTGCGTTTGAATTCCGCAGGAATTTCAATTTTTTCCACATCCAAAAATTCTTCCAACTTTCTTCTTGCATCTTCAACGCTCTGCGGGAAGAACACGGTCGGGTACTGCGTGAAGCGCGCTTTCCCCGCGCACAGCACCACCGCGCCCATGATCGCGGCCTCCAGCCCGATGGTCGAGTTATAGACCATCACGAACTTCGACTTCTGGATCAACTCGTACGAACTGAGCGTCTCCTTGGGCCCCACGAAGACCACGTTCGGCTCCCGGTCCGCGCCGCTGGTCTCCACCCAGGCCGCCACCGTCTCGCGGCTGGCCTTGCGCACGCGCAGCTCATCGGGGTGGGCACGGATCACGAATAGCGTCTCCGGGTGCGCGCGGATGACATCCAGCGCCATGTCCAGCCAATCGAACATATCCTCGAAGACCGTGTTGGCGTGCGGCTGGCTGGTATCGAAAATGACGTTCGTAAACACGGGCACGATCTGTTTGAATCCCGCCGCCTTTTGTAAGAAGGTCTCGTCCAACCCCTGCATGCCCGCCCAGAATTTGATACCCGCCATGCTGAAATCGCCCCGGAAGCGCTTCGCCAGGTACGCATCCAGTTTCGCGTTCTGCTCGTCGTTCAACTCAAATTCATCCGGGATGTGGATCGGGTAAGCCGTCGCTTCGCCCTCGGTGAAGAAGGCCGTCGCGGGCTGCAAGCCAACTTCATGCGTAATCACACGGATGCCACGTTTTTTGGCCACGTAGCGCGCGGTCGCTTCGGGGTAGAACTGGCCGTTGAAGACGATCACAGCCCGCGGCTGAGTCAGATCGAGGCAGTCCGCAAACTGGCGCGCAATGTTCCAGGCTGAAAGGATATATTCCCGCAGCAGGTAGCGTGTGTTCTCGTCATCAGACAGGTGATGGATGCGCAGGATCCAGCGCAGGCCGGGCAGGCACAGCGCCCCCAAAGGCAATGTCATTGCCCCGCCGAAATTTGGCGGGGTTGCGAGGAGCGCACTTCGCGACGAAGCAATCTCCTCATTGCGGGGAGGTTGCTTCGCTTCGCTCGCAACCCGCACCTGTGGTGGGGCAGGTGTGACATCTCTATTTTCTAATTTCCATTCGAAGCGCATCAATTCCGGGACCGACAGGTCTGCTACCGCTTTCGAGAGCGCTTCGTCACGTTCGAAGTTAAACCAATAAACTCCTGTAGTCGCGACTTCAGTCGCTTTATCATAACGACTGAAGTCGTTACTACCCGTGTAAAGGGTTTTTGATTGGTAGACACAGGATTTGCACGGCGGCGCTTTGCGCAGGTTATCGCGATTGGTCCCCAACACGCAGTGGCTCATGCCCGCGTTGCAGGCAAAATACACCACCGGGACGCCCTGCAAGCGCAGCGCCCAAGAGGCCAGCAGGTGAAAAGCGCTGTTCCACGAGAGATCATCGATGCCCGTGGAGGCCTTGAAAAAGACAACCGGCGCACCCTGAACAGGAGGCGAGTGACGCGCGACGCGTCTCGCCATCGCCGCGATCTTGAGATTATTGAGCCTGCGGACAAGTCCGCGTTTGATGCGTTGAGTGTAAAAATCTTTCATAAAAGAAAACCACGAAGTCACCGAGACACAAAGTCACCAAATCTTTTTTTCTTTGTGTCTTCGTGACTTAGTGCCTTTGTGGTAACAAATCACCAATCGTTACTTTTTTCATAGCCTAATTCCACTAACAAATCACCAGCAACTTCTTTGAAAAGGTTCTTATGCTCTTCTGAAAAGTGTTCCGTCCACCCACCCGTCTTCCCTGAACGAAAGGTGTGACTCTTCTTCGGCTGGATGGCCTTCACCAAAATCTCCAGCGCCTTATCACGCGTCGCGGGGATTTTGTAGCCGGTTTTTTCCACCTCATCCAGCATGGCATTCAACGTGACATCGCGGTCCTCGATCAAATCCTCGAAGCGAATGCACATCACGTACTTTTGCTCTAGCCACTCGAACACGCCTTCGTAACGCTGGCGTACACTGACCATCTTCAGCCCGTCACGGTTGATGCCCGTGATGGCGACCTTCAAGCGCTCCCCAAAATCCGGCAGGGACTTGTAGAACGCGTGCATACCATGTTCTTCATGCATATCGGTGGCGAAGAAGACCTGCGAAACCAGCATATCGCGTGGGTCGCGGTAGATAAAGTAATTCACGCGCCCCGGTTGGCACAAAACGGAAACATTTTCGGGGGATGCTTCCACGTAACCCCAACCGATCACTCCACGCGGCACACGCTGCAAATCAGCCGTAACACGGTCTGCCGTCCTCCGTCCACCGTCTTTGTTGATCGTGCGGATCGGCTCTGCCGCCACATACGCATACGGCATGATCTGCGTAAAGCCATTCAAAATCTGCAACAGCAAATGTGACCCGCTCTTCGGTTTGGAATTGCCAAAAATGTGCGGCGCTTCGCTAAAGGTCAACCGCTTCCAACGCCAAACCGCCTGGGCGTATTTGCCAGGGCCGCGAAGGAGACGACGGAGGAATTTTAGAGCCATAAAAAATCTACATCACAGAGAACACGGAGATCACAGAGTTTTCTTAATTGCCTGCTCTGTGTTCTCTGTGTACTCCGTGGTTAACCTTCATCTGTAAACCGTCGCAGTCTCTGGAGGGAACCCATCTCACTATCGTACACTTTCTTGACGCCATTACCCAGCGCCGCTTCGGTCACACGGATGTACTTCACCAAGCGCTCGAAGCCACCCGGTTCCACCGAAGCGGCCTGGTCGGAGCCCCACATGGCGCGGTCGAGCGTCAGGTGACGTTCCACCATGCAGGCCCCCAGCGCCACCGCAATCGTCGATGGTACCAGCCCAACCTCGTGCCCTGAATAACCTATCGGTACGTCCGGGAACTCGCCGCGCAGGGTCTCGATCATTTTTAGGTTCAACTCTTCCGGCTCACACGGATAGGTACTGGTGGCGTGGGTTATCACCAGGTTCTCTGTACCTGCTACACCCACCGATTTTTGAATTTGGTCCATCGTGGACATACCGGTCGAGAGAATGACCGGGCGGCTGGTCGCCCGCACACGGCGGAGCAGGCCATGGTCAGTGAGCGAAGCGGAGGGAATTTTATAAACCGGGGTATCGAATCTTTCCATGAAGTCCACCGATTGCTCATCCCATACAGATACGAACCAGTCAATGCCCTTCTCCTTGCAGTGACGGTCGATTTCGCGATACTGCTTTTCGTTGAACTCTACCTTGTAGCGATAATCCAGATACGTGATGTAACCCCAGGGCGTTTCGCGCATTTGTTTTTGCTGCTCAGGCGGCGTACAAATTTCAGGTGTACGCTTCTGGAATTTGACCGCATCCACACCGGCATGTACTGCGGCATCGATCATAGCTTTTGCTATCTTGATATCGCCGTTATGGTTGATGCCGATCTCGGCGACCACATAAGCAGGATGGCCGTCACCGACTATCTTTCTGCCAATTTTCACTTCACGAGCCATTATTTTTCTCCTGGATGGATTTCAAAATCAAATCACACAATTCCCGTACCGCGCCACGGCCACCCTGGCCGGACAAAACATAATCGGCTTCACGGATGACATCGGGCAACGCATCGGCTACTGCCACCGACCAACCAGCCGCGCGAAAGCCGGGCAAATCGTTGATATCGTTACCGACAAAAACAACATGGGCTGAATCGATGCCCTTCTTCGCTAGATGTTGCTGCAAGACTTTTTCCTTATCATCGATGCCTTGTAAATATGGGACTTTCATCTTATTACAGCGCACCGCTACTACCGGATTGACTTCCTTCGAGATGACGAGCGACTCGACCCCGGCCTTCCGCAGCAGACTCAACCCGTAGCTGTCACTGCGGTTAGCGGCCACCGCCTCGACCCCATCCTGATTCACCCAAACCCGGTTGTCGGTCAGTACACCGTCGAAGTCCAGCACCACCAACTTGATGGTCTCTGGCATCGGCCTGCGCTGGCGTCCCGGTGAGACGAATTCCAGCCCACCCGTCATTACCAGATGCTCATAGCGCGCCCAATCGTGCAAGTTATCAATGTCCACTGTGTACTGCGAATCAATGATAAGCGGGTAAATGACATCACCTGTCAGTGATTTCTTTTCGAGAATGCTGCTCGTGCGAATGGCATCGATATGACCGGTCTGCCAGTAGACAGGCGGCAGACTCTGGCGCGGCGCGTTGTACGGCTCGGGGACGCCTTCCACATCCAGTAGATTTTCCATTGGGCCGTTTTTGCCCTCCGGCAGACGCCACATCTTGTGTGGATTTTGTCCCGCAAGGACTACGCCGCGCACGCAATCAGCGTCTTCGTGGTCGAGAAAAATGCGGATGGCGTTATCCACCAATCTGCGCGGGCGAATGGGAGAAGTCGGGCGCAGTTGTACAACTACGTCAGGCTGGTAGCCTTCGTTTTCCTTCAACCATGCCAGCGCCTGTTCGAAAACGGGCAGGTCGGTGGTGTCATCCTGCGCCAATTCAGCGGGGCGCAGAAAAGGTGTCTCCGCACCGAATTCACGGGCCACTGCCGCAATTTCACCGTCATCTGTGCTGACGATGACGCGCGTGACCAGGTCCGCTTGCAAGCCAGCCGCGATGCTCCAGGCAACCAGCGGGTAGCCCGCAAAATTGCGGATATTCTTGCGCGGGATGCCTTTCGAGCCGCCACGCGCGGGGATGAGAGCTAAAACTTCGTTCATAGTCACCACGAAGGCACAAAGTCACGAAGTCACTAAGATTCTCTTTTCTTTCGAGTCTTTGTGGTTTCGTGTCTTTGTGGTTTTGCTACCAGGCCGTCCAACCGCCATCCACAACCACGTTATTGCCGGTCATGTACGACGAAGCATCCGAGGCCAGGAACAACAGCGCACCGTTCATTTCGTCTTTCCTGGCCATGCGACCCATGATCGTCTTGGCAGAATAATTCTTGACAAAATATTCCTCATGGTTATTGAACACGCCGCCAGGGGTGAGCGCATTCACGCGGATTTCAGTACCGGCATAGTAAGCCGCCAGATACTTGGTAAAACCCATCACGCCCGCTTTGGTGGTGGTGTAATACACAGGTTTGAAGGCTACGCGTTTGCCATCCTTGATGTAGATACGCTGGTCGGGGCCGTTCAGCCCGTAGGTGGAGCAAATGTTGATGATACTACCCCTTTTCCCTTGCCCCAGCATCGGTTGGACACAGGCCTGCGTGACCAGGAACATACCCGTCAGGTTGACGGTGAGGGCCGCGTTCCACTGCTCGAGCGGGTAATCCTCGAATGAACCTGGGGTGATACCCTTGGCAGCCGCGTCCGGATCGAACTTGGGATCCAGGGCGGCACTGTTGACGAGGACGTCGAGGCGGCTGAACTGTTTCAAGGTTTCGGCAACCAGTTCACGGGTCGATTCGATGCGCGTCACATCCAGGCCGAAGCTTGCTGACCGGTATCCGGAGTCGCTCAACGCCTGAGCCGTCTTCTCAGCCGCTTCCTGCGCCAGGTCCGCCACCACGACCGCCGCCCCGGCCTCCGCCAGGGTACGGCAAAATTCAACTCCCAATTGTCCTGCCCCACCTGTAACAACGGCAACCCGACCTTCGAGATTGAACTTATCCTGTATCATAAAAGAACTCCTACTTTGGAAATGCAGTGAACAACCAGGTATGGCTGAAATCTGTTTGATAAAGCCCGTGACCCAATTCATAATAATAACGCAATGTTTCCTCATCCACTTTGTTCACCCGAAACAATATGATCGCAAGCTTTCCGTCCAAAACGGCCTGTTTGATGTCAGACATCCCGGGCCCCTCATCTGGCAAAATGCCGCTCGGGCGTCCGGCATATAAATACACTACACCCGGTTCGTTGGAAAGTATGAGCACGTCGGATGGAATCTGATCGAGAGCAGCAATCGCCTCAGAAGCAACCCATTTCTCTCCTGCAAACGCATCGCCGCCCCTGCGAAAATCCTGCACGGACATAACCTGACCATTAGCAAACATACTCAATAATCCCACAGTACATAAAAAAATGATGGGCTTCCAGAAAATTTGTTTTTTTCGCCAAAGCCAGGTTCCCAAAGCCATCAGCAGGAGCAAGAGCGACACGTAAGTCGGGGAAAGGATGCGCACCTGAAACTTGGTAGCCGGGTCGAACAAGGTCATGGTCAGTACCAGCGCAGACATATATGCAAACACATACAGAGCATTCGTGAATGACAAAACATCAGGCCTGACAGCTCGAGCAGGCTTGAAAAAATAAGGCGAGCCCGTGTACAGCACCCAGGCAAGTAAAACCAATCCGATCAAGATTAAGGCAATTTCAAAGAATGCAGGGGCCTGGCCGAGCGCTGTTCGCACGGAGCGTAACGGTGCAAGAAATTCAGCAAATGTCTTTACCCCCAGCTCCCAATTGTCAAACGTGATGGGATGCCAACCAAGCGTCCGGTTGGTAAGGCTGTCTCCAACAATGCTACTTCGAACGGACCAGCCCAATATCCATGGAAAGGCGCTCAATGACAGGATCACTACACTTTTAAACCGATCCCGCCAATTCTCGTGCAGGATAAGCAAGGCCGCTATCATTGTTGCCAGCAATGACAAGCCCGCATATCGCGCAAGATATGCCCAGCCAAGCGCAAAACCGAGAGCTACCAGGAAATAATTTTTAGAACGCGCAAAATAATAATCCAGCAGCAAGAACGAAAGCAACATCAGGAAAATGTATAATGGCTCGCTCATCGCCCTGGTATGAATATACAAAAACGAGCTATTCAATAAGGTCAGCGCAGCCGCAAGGATCCCTGTGATGCGTGATCTGGCCAAACGCCAGCCGACCCAGCCTGTCAGTAGGATGTTCAGCCCAAACAGCAAACCATTAAGCGCACGCGCACCTCGCAGGGGATCAAGTCCGGTGATGAGACCGATCAACGCCAGAACCGCTGGGAATCCCGGCGGGAAATGCGTAACCGGCCCATTGGAGGCCAACCAGGCCTCACGATATCCGTTCCCATTCATAATGCTACGCGCCCCGGCAATATAGGCAATCGCATCATCGTTGAGGCCCAGGCCTTTAGGCGTACTGTAAAGCAGCAACCAAATGCCACCAACGGCAAGCAGACCTGTGGCCAGGAAAAAGGCCACGGCCTGCTTGTCCAGATTGATCTTACGAAGAGAAGCAAACATTTTCCGGTTAGCTGGTTTGTGGCTGTAAATATCCCTGTTCTTCGAGATAAGCGATGATCTGGCGAGCATTCTCTTCCGGCGTCACGTCGACACCTGCCAGGGTGATCTCAGGGTCAATAGGCTCTTCATAAGGATCGTCCACACCGGTGAAACCCATTGGCTTTCCATCGATCATCGCCTGGCGCGCCTTGGCATACAGGCCCTTGACGTCACGCTGCTCGCAGACTTCCACGGGAGTATCCATGTGCACCATGATGAAGTTATCGCCGACCATCTTGCGCGCTTCGTTGCGGGCATTGCGATAAGGACTGATGGCCGCGCAGACCACCGCGCCGCCATGGCGGACCAGTTCACCTGCCACAAAGCCTATGCGCAAAATATTGGTATCGCGGTCTTCTTTACTGAAGCCCAGTCCCCTGGATAAATGTGTGCGGACAACATCGCCATCCAGAACAGTCAAAATTTTGCCACGCTCGAGCAGCAGATCGGTCAAAACCTGGGTAGTAGCCGATTTCCCCGACCCGCTCAACCCAGTAAACCAGATGCAGAAGCCCTGGTCATGACGGGGCGGGTAGCTCTGGCGCAGGATTTCGGCGGTTTCCGGGCGCGTGAACCATTCGGGCAACAATTTGCCTTTGACGAGATAGTCATCGCGCACCTGTGTGCCCGAAATATTGAGCGTTTTGGCGCCTTCGGGCACATCCTTGACTTCCACATAGCGGTCTTCGTCCGGCAGGTAGACCAGCATCTCAAATGGCACCATCTTGACGCCGATCTCGGATTCGTGCTGAACCATTATTTCCTGCGCATCATAGGGACCGTAGAAAGGTTTGCCGCTGCTGTCGTTACCAGGGCCGGCGTGGTCACGACCCACGATGAAATGATTGGCGCCATAATTACGGCGAATGATGGCATGCAACAAAGCTTCTTTTGGCCCGGCCATGCGCATGGCCAGCGGCAGCAGACTGAGCGCCGTGCTGTTCTTATCATAATAGTTGTCGTAGAGCGCCCTGTAAATGCGGACGCGGGTATAGTGATCCACATCGCCGGGTTTGGTCATGCCGACCACCGGATGAATGAGCAAACTGCCACCGACCTTTTCAGCAGCGCGTTTGGTCAACTCTTCGTGGATGCGATGCAACGGGTTACGCGTCTGGAAAGCGACCACATTCTCATGTCCCATCACATCGAGCATTTCACGTACTTCAGCCGGTGTGCGACGTATGTCCACAAAGTCGTAGTACTTGGGCGGATTAATTACCTTCAGTTCACCCGAAATGCAAACCCTGCCCCAGCGCACCATTTCAGAGACCATCGGGTGACGGGCATCGTCGGTGCCATAGGCCAGGCGAGCTTCCTTTTCCGGACTCCAGGAAAAGACTTCATCCAACTTCATGATCGCCAGCGGATCATTCAAAGCGCTACGCAAGACGATTTCATTGCCTACATTCGGCAATTCGTCAGGATTGGCAGTCAGGGTAATTGGCAACGGCCAGAGGGTACCGCCATCCATGCGCATCTCGTGTAATACACGCTCGTAGGTTGCTTTATCCATGAAGCGATCCAAAGGTGAAAACCCGCCGGTCGCCAGCAATTCCAGGTCACATTGCGCCCGCATGGAAATCTTGATGGATGGTAAGTTTGGCACACGTGCGATCAATTCATCCCGTTCTTTTCCTGTCACCAGCAGGTTGACAAGTTTTCCTCCGTAGGGAGTAATTAGTTTAGCTTTCGACATTCAAATCTCCTTGTTACAGACACAGCGGTCCGTGAAATTTCGTCTGTGGCATAACACACAAGCCGCTATTATAGCGCACTTTTTCCAAAATTCAACAACTGAATTTTGGAAAACAGGCTCACCTGTTACTCCTTGCAGTATTGCGAGTCAATCACATCCAAAACCGACTGTGCCAGGTCCTGAATTCCACCAAGATTCCGGCAGGCTTGTTGCGCTATGTATGGATCAGAAGAAACAACGGGCGCCAATTCAACCAAACGATCGATGTCGCCTGCCCTGGCATAAGCCTGCAAGAAAGGCATCCACTCTATTAGATCTACCGGAGCAAGATCTTTGCTTGATGCGTCTTCGCCGAGGATTAGAATTTCATCCCAATCACCGCGTTGCCGCGCCAGAGTCGCCTTTTGATAGTAATAACACCAGTCATGCTCAGGTTCCGGTCCAAACACAATCGTCGGGGGTGAGGGAGCGGGAGCAGGCACATCAGTGAGAATATAGTCTAGGTTGGAATTCGGCCCGATGATCTGGATCGATGCGTTTTCATATCGCGAATATTCCGGTGCCCCACCATCCAGCACTTGAACGCATGAGTTCACTGTCGGTTGCGTCAGGATCAAAACATTGCGGTAATTTTTGTACGTCCGGATCGTCCTGCGATTATCGAACTCCTGTCCCTTCCCTACAAGAACCTTTGTAACCGTGTCACGATTGAGTAGAGCTGCATAAACCCCTGGTTGGACATATTTCTCTTTTGTCCCATCCGGGTAATAGATCAAATTGGCAGGTCCCCACACAAAGTAATCTTCCTCCGTTGCGCCAACCGCATAATTGGCGATCAAAGTCGCGCGAGGCGCAATTTGAGGAACACGCCAATAGACCTGCCACCAGAAATCGCGCGTTGCATTGGTTATTTGAACGGCTTTCTGGCTGTTTGCAAAATGAGTGAGGCAAGCAACCAGCACAAGCCCGGCAAGGATCACTTTGCGTGAGAACGAGTTTTGCAGGGAAAACACCAGCGAGACCAACAGGATAACAGCGCTGGCAGAACTCACCAGGGTATAGCGAGAATAAGAATCGAACTCGACATAACGGTTGACAAGAATGACCGGCAGCAAGCCGCCAATCACACCTACAGTTCCGAGCCAAAAAGCTTCGGAACGCCAGTTCGGCTCATCGTTCTCACCCGGACCCTCAAACTGCCTCAGAACAAAAAGAGCCACCACAACTGAGGCCATACTCAAGCCTAACCCCAAAAGAAGTTGATCGCGCGACCAAATCCAGTTCAACAGGGACGACATTGGCTGCCCCCAGGCCAGTAGGACCACGTCCAGGCTATCGCTCAAAAGGGTTGTAAGCCAGCGCAAAGCTGTGGTCAGCGGAGATTGGAAGATCTGGTCAAGCTGCAAACTGACGTCCGTTGCGCCGCGTTCGGGTTTAAACAGGAGAATTCTCCAGAAAAGGAAAATGGCAGGCACAATGATCAAGGGATAGGCACAGTGAAGTGTCCGCCATGCCTTTTGGAACAATGTTCCATCCCTTGCCCTAAGCACGAGCACAAAAACGCTGGCCCAACGTAAAAACTCAAAGCCGATGTACCATTCCATCTGCCAGAGATAGAACCAGCCGAGCAAAATGGCTAGAGAAAAAAATACAGTTTTGCCGGAAATTTTCTCGCTCAAAACCGCTTTGACCGTACAGGCGATGGAAAGCATTGCCGCGGCCAGTCCAACGATATGGGACTGGTAGTCAATTGCGTTGGGCTGCGATAGGAAGCCCGGATAGATCAGGAACAAGGTGGCCATACTGGCCGTTGCCATGCGCCGTCGCGACCAAAGCATGCCCAGCAGCCAATAGAACCCTACAGCGCTCAAGAACCGAAAAAAATAAGCGCTCAAGTTGTAATACAAAGGATTTTGCCCGAAGAGCCAGTAAGCCGGCGCCATCACCAGCACACGCCCTGGGCGGTCGATGCTAAAGATATCGTGAAAAACCGAGGCGCCTTTTGCGCCTGCAGCATACATAAGATACCAATCGTCGTTGAAATAACCGAACTGCCCAACGAAAGGCAAATAGACCAGCCCTGAGATCAGGGCCAACACAGCGATTGCCTGGAAATCTCTGGAACGAAGGGCGGCTTTAATCTTATTCACGGCTAAAGTATGCTAACACGACCGCTCGCAGCGGACTCATGAATGGCCTGCACCAGTTTCTGCACGCGGATCCCATCTTCGAGCGGACAGGAAGGTTCCGCCTCGCCGCGCACGACCGCGACGAAGTGTTTCATCTGCTCCATGAACATGACATTGCGCTCCCAATCTTCTGGCATGGGATACGTTTCCCACTTCCCCTCACCCCCGCCCCCTCTCCCACCAGGAGAGGGGGGAACAGCGCGATAGATATGCGTGACCCCATCGACCAGATCCCATTTGATCGAGCCTTTTGTCCCAACTATATCGAAGGTATGCACGGGCGGCTGGCGGTTGTAGTCGAGGTGTAGGCTACCGAGCGCCCCGCCCTCGAAGCGCAGGCCGATCTTGGCCGTGTCTTCCACATCCACTTCCAGATCGCTGATTTTGCCGGTAAATCCCCAGGCGGTTTCCACGTTTTTGCCAACCAGCCAGGGGAGATAATCCAGCGCGTGACATTGAGTCAGCACCACGCCGCCACCTAAGTCAGCGCGGGCAGCGTAACCCTGGCGGTAGTCCTCCCAGGGGTGCCAGGCAGGCAGATACTCACCAAAATGGACATGCGCTGAGACAACACGTCCAATTTCACCATCAGTGATGAGCTTCTTGGCGCGCACCAGACCGGGATGATAGCGGAACTGGAACGCCACCAGCACCTTCGCGCCGCTTTTCTGAACGGCAGCCTGGAGTTTGTCCACACCTGCCATCGAGTGGGAAATCGGCTTTTCGAGCAAAATAGCGCAACCCGCTTCAGCAGCAGGGATGGCCACATCCAGATGCATCGAGGTGGGGTTTGCCACAATGACCGCATCCGGCTTATGTTTTTCCAGGGCTTCTTGCAAATCGGTCTCTTGCGGGAAGGGAGCCAGTTCGTCTTCCGGCAGGGTTGTTTTGCGCGTTCGAAGCAGGAGGATGTCCTTTTCACCCAGCGCAATCAAATTCCGCATGTGACGGCGGCCAATGGAACCGAGGCCTGCGATTAAATATTTCACTTTTCATCCTTATCCGCTGGTTGAGTAGGCTGCGTTTGTTCCGCCGTATCGCCTGCCCTGCCCGCACCGTGCGCAGGCACGTGTGGCGTTCCGGGCCAGGGAAACCAGTCATTATAGAAAAACTCTTGAAATAAGGTGGTCTTGATACACTGCTCATTCCATTCGCGGCTACTCGACCACCGGGTTTATTACCAATTCAAATCTTTTTCGTACTTCCATCTGACCAGCATCTCGCCCGCAACACTTTTAAACACAGACTTATCGCGTTCGCTGAAGAGGCGTGTCCAGTTGCCAATCTGTCCCTTTGGCAAGAAGGATGAAATGTCTTCGTTGCGGCGAGATTGCCATTCTTCATCGGGGTTGGAAGACATTTCATCGAGGATCGTCTTTTCCAGTGATGGATCCGCATCCACGCCCAGGAACGCCCAGACTTTTTTCATCTCTTCAAAGGGACGTTCGAGCAGGTCTTCATAGCGTAGGCCGTAGAAGTTTTCGCCGAACAGGCGGCGGGATTCGTCTTCGGTCTCCTGCAGGTCGTTGGCCCAATCCCCTGCAGTGCGACGGATGAAGGCCTCGGTGAAGATCGAGCGGCGGCCATCGCTGAAAGGCGCGGGATCGTGCCGCAGGTCCGCGATGATGCGTTTGTCTTCGGCTGTCAAAAATTTGGACTCTTCGACAAAGTTGCGGAAACGCTCTGAGATGATCACATCCCGTCCATCGCGGACGATGTAGACGACCTTCGCGTCGGGGTAGACGGCGTGTAAATCGTGCACGGCCTGCCCGTGGATGGTGGACGAAGGGCTTTTGTCGCCAACAATACGCTTGCCTTCGCGGGCCGCGTCGCGTTCCATGATGATATCGGCGGCGGCGCGCAGGACGAGCGGCGACAGGTCGCGCCCGTGGTTCCAGCGGTTGGACTTGCGCGTCAGCCACTCTTCTGCTTCGGGCGTGTCCACCAGGGATTTGAGTAGCGGGCGGCGCGTGAAGAAATGCGCCTGGTAGTTACAGTGCACTTCGGGATGCAGGCGCGCCAGGCGCACAAGCAGGGTCGTCCCTGAGCGGGCGTGGCCGAGGATGAAGAACTTCTCGCGCGGGAAGAATTGCCTGATCTCGGCCACTTCTTCGGGCGTGATGGCGGGTATGGGGTTGCGTTTATTCTTTCTGGGGTCGCCCTTGAGCAAAATACGGGCAGATTTTTTGAGGCGAGTGAGGATTTCCATTCAAGCTCCAAATCGAACCGCCAAGAACGCAAAGTTTTTATTTATTTTCCTTTGCGCGCTTAGCGTGCTTTGCGGTTTTTATTTTACCGTTTCCAATTCAACATCACCAATCCAACCAGACAGACCAAAATCCCAACGATATTGACCCAGTTCAGTTTATCCTTGAACACAAAAATCGCCACAGGGACAAGGATCAGCGAGGCTACAACGTTGACCAGTACGGCGACAATACCAAGATGCCAGCCTGAGCGGTAGACCAGCAGGAAGCCAAACTCGATGCCGACGATGGCGATGGCGAGCAGGAAACTGGCCCAGTTGAGTTGCTTCAGTTCGAAGGCAAGTCCGTTCTTAGCGGGGAAGAAAAAGACGATGAGTACCGTAACAACAATTGCAACAGAATACGTGACGATCAGTGAGATTGGAAAATTGACATGCGCAGGCGTGCTCTTGGCGCTGAAGTGATAGAGCGCGCTGGAAGCAATCGCAAGGGCAATAGAGAAGTAAAAAAGGAACATGTTTTTCATTCTTTCACCAAGTCTAACAGGTCTTCCACGTCTTATAAGTTGACCTGTTAGACCAGTCGGACTTTTTAGACTTGTAAGACCTTGAGAATAAACTCTGCCGTTCTTTTCCCAGCCGTTGCATCGGTGTAGGTAATTTCCTGTTCGATGAACGCCCGGCGCTCGGCGGCATCCAGCCTGGGGTCTTTCAGGTAGGCGTTGAGGATCTCGCGTAGTTCGCTCTCATTCTGCGCGACGCGGCCGGCTTTGGCTTCGCGGAATCTCTTATGCGTAGGCCAATCTCCAATCTCTTTTAACGATAAAGAGAACTTCTTTGGCACGTTCCAACCGCCAGGTGTGTCGATCACGGCAGCGACGATCGGCGTGTCGTGGACAGCAGTCTCGACCACCATGGTGGAGTAGACGGTCACGAAGACATCCGAGTGCGCCATCATGGA
>CAZLOC010000044.1:0-15877 GCA_964560935.1 uncultured Anaerolineaceae bacterium
CCACCGATTGCCCGACGCGCAACCGCCTCGACTGGATGAATTCGTGATCGAGGCCCGCGAGCATTTGGGGAGCGTGTGCGAACATCTACTGAGCTTGGCGCGGGCTGTGGGAGATGACGCGCGGCAGCGAGTCCAGCAGCTTCTGCGCTCCGTCCACTCGATCAAGGGGGGGGCCGGATTCTTCGGCTGCCGCACGATCGAACGCGTGGCACACCTCGTCGAATCGGTACTGGAGGCGATCGAGCGGGGCGAGGTGGCGCGGGATGCCGCCACGGTCGACGTGCTCCTGTCCGGTACCGATCGCCTGGCAGCGTTGGTCGGAACGTGGAACCCGCTATGGCTGCTGACGGGCTTCTTTGCACTGACTGTGCTGCTGACCCAGCCAATGTCGAACCAAGCGGCGGCAGCGGTGGTGATTCCGGTGGCGCTGCAAACGGCGGTGCAGCTGGGGTTGAATCCACGCACGTTTGCAATGATGATCGCGATTGCGGCCAGCACTTCATACCTGACACCGCTGGAGCCAGCCTGCCTGATGGTGTATGGGCCAGGGCGCTACCGGTTCATGGATTTTCTTAAGGTGGGCGGGCTGCTAACGGTGGTTGTGTATCTGCTGGCTATTATCCTGACGCCCCTGCTGTGGCCTCTGTAAATATATTGGCCGCTCTCGTCACCTAGGCGAGAAATCCATTCGTCCTGCTCAAATGCCAGCACTCGCGCACAGGATGTCATTCTGAGCGACCGTAGGGAGCAAAGAATCTCGGATTTGAAGGGAAAATTGCTTTGTAGTCTGAGATTCCCTTCGGTCCGCACTCAGGGCGGGCCTCGGCGCTTCGCGCCTCAGAATGACATAAAGGATACGAGTGTTTTGAGTTTCCGAACACTTTCTCAAAGGAGAAAATTTATGAATCAACACGACGTTCGTTTACTGACACAAATCAAAGGTTACCCATGTGTGACGATCACTCTGCCGACACACCGGACCTCGCCGGAGAATCGCCAGGACCCACTGCGGCTGAAGAATCTTGTAGCTGAAGCAACCAATCGGTTGTTGAGTGAGTTCAACAAACGCGACATCGAGGCATTATTAAAGCGCCTGGAGAACCTTACCGGCGCGGTTGACTTTCGCAATACACTCGACGGGCTGGCTCTGTTTGTCAACCAGGATTTTGGACGCGCCTTCCGACTCCCTTTCCCAATCAAAGAACGTGTGGTAATCGGCGAGACCTTCTTCACACGCGACCTGGTCTACGGCCTCAATCACTCGACGCGCTACTGGGTGTTGGCTCTGAGCGAAAAGCCGACCCGCCTTTACGAAGGATTCAATCACAACCTGACGGAGGTCGAGGAGGAGGGATTCCCGCTGATCCACGAAGGTCCGGGTGGTGCAGCGCCATTGCCCGGCGGATTTGGCGTCCGCAGGTCAGCACACCGGGATGAACGGCACCGCCAATTCTTCCGTAAAGTGGATAACGCCCTCAAGCCCATCCTCGCAGATGATCCCCTGCCCCTGATCGTCATTGGCGTGGACCGTTATCACGCATTTTTTGACGAGGTCTCCGCCCATACAAACGCCATTGTTGGAAGGGTCACCGGCAGTCACGATAAGACCTCTCCTCACGAACTCAGCAAACTCGTCCAACCCCTGATCGAAAAACATCGGGAAGAGAAACGGAAGAAAGCCCTGGAGCAACTCGAAAAGGCTATGAGCGAACGGAAGTTCGTTTCGAACATCGACGAGGTCTGGCGGCTGGCGCACGAGGGACGCGGTGACCTGCTGCTGGTCGAAGAGGATTTCCACTCCCCGGGGCGTTTGGATGAAAATGGGGGCCTCGTCCACGCCGACGACCCATCCGCGCCGGATGTCATCGACGACGCGGTGGATGAGATCATCGAAACTGTGCTGAACAAACAGGGACGCGTCGTGTTCGTGGAGAACGACCAGTTGACGGAACACGGGCGCATCGCGTTGGTTTTACGATTTTAACCAAACCCTTATTTAATGAGGCGCGGTTCCAATTTATAATCCCTGATACAACTTTATTGATCGGGACTTACGCAGTTCGCAAAAAGGTGCCGAAAATAAGGGGGGCAGGCTGCGCTCGCCTCCCTTATTTTCGGGCCTTTCCTATTTCAAATGCGAAAGTCCTATGATGTGTGCAATTGACAGAAAGGAGAATCCACTATGAACTTCAAAGGTAAAGTTGCCGTTGTTACGGGGGCATCCTCCGGGATCGGGAAGAGCGTATCCGAACTCTACGCCAGGGAAGGCGCGGCAGTCGTCCTCTCGGATATCAACCAGGAACTGGGCGAGAAGACGACCGAGGAAATCCGGGAGGCGGGAGGCGAAGCCATATTCGTGCGGGCTGACGTTTCGAAACCTGCCGATTGCGAAAACATGGTCAAGGCAACGCTGGACAAATACGGCCGGCTGGACTTTGCTTGCAACAACGCCGGCATCGGCGGCGACCAGAATCCGACCGCAGATTATTCCATCGAAGCCTGGGAAAAAGCCATCGCCGTCAATCTTTCGGGCGTTTTCTATTGCATAAAATATGAGATCCCCGCCATGCTCAAGAACGGCGGCGGATCGATCATCAACATCGCGTCCATCCTTGGGCGGGTTGGCTTCGAAGGAGCTGTGGGCTACGTGGCAGCGAAACACGGAGTGCTGGGGCTCACGAAGAACGCCGCGTTGGAGTACGCCCCGCACGGCATCCGCGTGAACGTGGTCGGGCCGGGGTTCATCAGCACGCCCATGATCCAGGAACTGGAGGCCAATCCGGAATTGAACAATATGCTCATCTCCCTGCACCCGGTAGGGCGGCTTGGAAGACCCGAAGAGGTGGCGGAGCTGGTGATCTGGCTCAGTTCGGACAAGGCCTCCTTCATCACCGGGGCCTATTATCCCGTCGATGGAGGCTACCTCACGCGCTGAACAAAATATTTCCTGTAAATCACAGAAGAGACCACTGAAAAACCAGTAAGCCTCGCTGATCAGCGTGAATTATTTTATCTGGAAGGCATTGCACCCATGGGCTTTCAAAAAGACCCCGAAAAGTACGAGACCAAAGCCCTCCACCAGCTGGTGGACTTCGCTGGCAAGCACGTGCTGGAGGTCGGTTGCGGCGAAGGCCGCCTGACGTGGAGGTATGCCGTTTCGGCGCGCCAGGTCACAGGGATAGACCCGGACCGGGACGCCCTGCGAGTTGCGTACTACGACATGCCTTCCGACCTGCGCAAGACGACAACCTTCGCCTGCGCCAGCGCGCTGGACCTGCCCTTCCCCCATGAAAGGTTCGACATTGCGCTGCTATCCTGGTCACTGTGATGAATCGAACATGAGGGCATGGTGCATGCCCTGGAGGGGATCAAACGGGTACTCGTCCCGGGCGGACTCCTGATCGACCTGCGTCCGTTATTGGAGCGTTGGCCGGTCGAGATCGCCTGGGAGAACGGATACCGCGAAGTCGGCCGGTTGACCGACCTGCCCGAAGGTTTGTCCGATGACGAAGCCGCCAACCGCGCAATGGAAGAAGCAGCCCGCCGGGGCTGGTTTGCGCTGGAGCAGGGGGAATGTTTCTCGCTGTTCTATTCCTGGGATACGGCCAGTGACATGGAGCAATACCTGCGCGAAGAATGGGACAGTTTCGTGCAACTGGACGAAGAGGTAAGCCGGGCGGCAAAATCGACCTGGGCGGTCGCGAATGCGGATGCGCGCGTCCGCGTGCGGGCGAGGATGATCATCAATCGCTGGAGAAAAGTGGGATAATTTTGGTTCATGTGACTTTTATTTTCACGTTGGTAAAGCCGTTGCAAAAAAATGCACTTGCTTCGGGTTGATTCCCTGGCTAGCCCTTCTTGCAAATCAACTAATTTAAGCAACTTGACTTTCGGCGAGAATATGGTTGATGCGTGGGCTATAGATAAAGATACGAATTAAGTTAAGTTCTTGTTTTTTTGGAGCAGCCCAACACAGCGTTCTAAGAAACAAACAAAGGATATTTACAGGCAAAATTAGCTGACAAGTTAACCCCAAAAAGGCGTCATTGCTTCAGGCACTTGACGCCTGGCAAGACATGTTCCATTGTTGAGCATGGACAGTAGCGGAATTATAAATAGCACAGCTTTCTAATCGGGGTCGCTCAGAGCGCCACCAGTGACGAAATCGTCAATTCCGCTTCCCAGAGTCCTTAAACGGGAGACGATGCTCATCAACGAAGAGGCACCCCGCTTGTCCTCGAAGGGGATTTGCTATAGACTGTGAATAGATCAACGCCGATTATCCGCCATGACAAGTATAATTTCGTTGAGCGCACGAGGCTTGTTCCTACATAAAGACCTGAGAGAGAGAAAATAAGCATGAAGCCTGGAACCCTACCGGAAAAGATTGGGGTGGTTGTGGCTGGCTTGTCTGTGTCCGCAGCCTTGGCTTATTTGGCCCGGTGGCAGTTGGCGATTTACTTTGTCATCCCCCTGCTCAGTTGCCTCCTGGGGATTGTGCTTGCCATCCTTGCCTCAATGACCCTCCGGCAAGCTAAAACTAGGGAGACGGACGGACTACACCGTGTTGGAAACAACTTGCTGCTTGCCAGTCTTTTCCTTCTGTCCCAATTGGCCTCTTTGCCAATCGCCCAGGTGCTGCGCGACCGGGAAGTAAAACGTGCTCAGGAATTTGTCGAAGCGCTGATCCCCCAACTCGAAGATTACCGAAGCCAGCACAACACATATCCCGCTGATATCAGTTCGGTCCTGGACGCCAAATCAGCTCTGCCGCCTCTACTTCAATTGACCGGCGCGTTTCCGTTTGTCTATGACAACCGCCTGTTCTATTTTTACCGAGAAACGACTTACGGTTTTCAATTCTATTTGCCTGATGGGTTTATAGGCTTCAACTATGAGTATTGTTGCGGAGCAAGCGGAAAATGGACTGTTACTGATTGAGAAAGGCTGCCAGATGCGGGAAAAATTGGCACACCATTCGTTGTTACACGCCCTGATTGACGTTTCTCCAAATCACTGCTAGACTCCCCACTATGAAATGGCCGAGGATTGACAGGGCGCGCTTCCAACGGCTGCGCCGTTTCATGGGCTGGTTCGTGCCCGGGCTGGGGGTCAAGCGCTGGGTGTTGCTGGCGCTGGGCGGCATGATCGTGCTGGGGATGGGGCTGGCGCTGTTCTTGCACGAAACCTATGTCATGGAGTATCCAAACGATACCCTGCTTACACTCCTCTCCATTTTAGCCCTGCGCTTCTTACCGGGCTGGTTGCGCTTCCTGATCATTGGCGGGTTGGGGCTGGGAATGGTGACCTATGGAATCTGGGAACTCAACCGCGCCCTGATGCGGCCTTACATGCGCCCCGGCTCGCATGTAGTGGATAAACTGACCGAATTTCACCACCTCGAACGCGGACCCAAGGTCGTGGTCATTGGTGGGGGGCACGGATTGTCCACCTTGTTGCGCGGCTTGAAAGAACACACCCATCACCTGACGGCGGTTGTCACCGTAGCGGATGATGGCGGTTCCTCCGGGCGTCTGCGGGAGAGTCTGGGGATTTTGCCGCCGGGCGATATCCGCAACTGCCTGGCTGCGCTCTCCAGCGATGAGACCCTGCTGACGCAACTATTCAAGTATCGCTTTAGCGGCGCATTAGGCCTGGACGATCACTCGTTTGGCAACCTGTTCATCACCGCCCTGAGCGACATCACTGGCAGTTTCGAAGAGGCGGTGGCCGAATCGGGCCGGGTGCTCTCGGTACATGGACGGGTCTTGCCGTCTACGTTGCATAACGTCAGACTGCTGGCGGATATGCGCCTGCCGGACAGCGCCAATGAAGTGCGCGTGGAGGGGGAGAGCCGCATCCCCCAGGTTGCCGGGCGTGTGCGCCGCCTCTGGCTGGACCCCTATGATGCTCCGGTTTTCCCGCCGGTTGTCCAGGCCTTGCTGAATGCAGACATCATCATTGTTGGGCCGGGCAGTCTATATACCAGCCTGCTGCCCAACCTGCTTGTCTGCGACTTGCTGGGCGCGATACGTGCCAGCAAGGCGTTTAAGGTATATGTTTGCAACATTGTCACACAGGCGGGCGAGACGGAGTTCTACACGTGTTCCGACCACATCCGCTCGTTGGAAGAACATGTGGGCGAAGGCCTGTTCGATGTGGTGCTGTGCAACGATAATTATGAACTCGCGTTACCGGACGCGTCCGATCAATGGGTGCAAGCAGATGAGAGGTCGCGCTCTGATACGCGCTTGTACACGGCTGATCTGGTAGACTATGAGCATCCCTGGCGACACGATCCCGGCAGGTTGGCGCAGGTTCTGATGGATTTGTTCTACGAACGCACCGGGCCGCTGAGAGAGAACGTCCCGGTCAGTTTGTGATAAAATTAACAATTGAGCATTAAGTGCGCAACACAATGCTGTACAGCGCTTTTTTAGCGAGAAAAGTCCTGTCTGAGGAAATTACAGAGTACTGCATAAATATCTGAACCAAATTCTTGTTAATTTCGAGCCGTATGGAACAAGCAAGTTCAGAATCTTATACAAGAAGCAGTAGTCCGGGTGTCAGACGCGAGACACCCTGATTTCAAATATCTTATCTCTATGGAGGTTTAGCATGACTGTTAAAGTAGGTATCAACGGATTTGGCCGTATTGGACGGCAAGTGCTGAAGGCCATACGCGATTACTATCCGAACGAATTGGAAGTGGTGGCGTTCAACGACATCGGTGACCTGAAGACCATGGCACATCTGCTCAAATACGATTCAAACTACGGCCGCTTCGATGGCGCCGTGGAAGTCGTAGAAGATGGTTTTATCATCGATGGCAAGAAGGTCAAGGCGTTCAAAGAGACCGACCCGGCGGCCATTCCCTGGAGCGACCTGGGCGTGGATATTGTGATCGAAGGCACCGGCATTTTCACCATCAAGTCAGATGGCGTGAATAAAAAGGGCAAGCAGGTCAAGGGCGCTGATAATCACATCACCAAGGGCGGCGCAAAAAAGGTCATCATCACCGCACCCGCCGAAGGTGAAGACCTGACCATCGTTTTGGGCGTGAACGAGGATAAGTACGATCCGGCCTCCCACAACGTGATTTCCAATGCCTCTTGCACGACGAACTGTCTGGCGCCGGCTGCCAAGGTTGTTCACGATAACCTGAAGATCAAACGCGCTTTCATGACTACTATTCACGCCTACACCAATGACCAGAAAATCCTCGACCTGCCGCACTCCGACCTGCGCCGCGCGCGCGCTGCAGCCATGAGCATCATCCCGACTACCACTGGCGCGGCCAAGGCCATCAAACTGGTCATCCCCGACCTGGCAGGCAAGTTCGAAGGCTACGCCTTACGCGTGCCGACCAGCACCGTCTCTGTAGTGGACTTCACTGCCGAGATCGAAAAAGAGACCACCACCGAAGAACTGCGCCAGATGTTCCGCGATGCCGCCGCCCAGCCGCGCTTCAAAGGCATCTTGCAGGCTATGGACGAACCGCTGGTCAGCATCGACTACAAAGGCGACCCGCACTCGTCATCCATAGACCTGCCGTTTACCAGCGTGCTTGGCAAGGAAAAGAACAACTTCATCAAGGTCGTTGCCTGGTACGATAACGAATGGGGCTATTCGGTACGCACGGCGGACCTAGCCGCGATGATGGCAAAGTCACTCTAGAATTTTGATCCCCACCCAACCCTCCCAGGCCCCCTCTCTCCCCCCATTTTCTATAGACAATGGGGGGATGAAAGGGGGGCGGATTTGGGGGAGGGCCAGGGAGGGGGTAGGAGATTCCAATGTTCAACAAGAAAACAATCCGCGACATTGACGTAAAAGGCAAGCGTGTGCTCGTGCGCGTGGATTTCAACGTGCCGGTCAAAGAAGGGGTAGTGGGAGACGACACCCGCATCCGCGCGGCGCTGCCCACGCTGAATTACCTGCTCGAGAACGGCGCTGCGCTGATCCTGTGCTCGCATCTTGGGCGCCCCAAAGGCAGCCCTGATCCGCAATACTCGCTTCGGCCTGTGGCCGACCACCTTGCCGGTTTATTGGGCAAGCCGGTTGCCTTCGCGGAAGATTGCATCGGTCCTAGAGCGGACGAAGCCGTCGAGGCTCTCAAGCCGGGCGATGTACTTATTCTGGAAAATACCCGCTTTCATGCCGGGGAAACGAAAAACGACCCGGAGATGGCGAAGCAACTGGCCTCCCTGGCAGACCTGTACGTCAACGATGCCTTCGGGTCAGCGCACCGGGCGCATTCCTCGACCGAGGGCGTTGCCAAGTTCCTGCCAGCGGTAGCGGGTTTCCTGCTCGAAAAAGAGATCAAATATCTCGGCCAGGCGGTTGCGGACCCCGAAAAGCCGTTCGTGGCCATCCTGGGCGGCGCCAAGATCAGCGACAAGATCGGCGTGATCAAAAACCTGCTGGTGAAAGCCGACAGCATCTTGATTGGCGGCGGCATGGCCAATACCTTCTTCAAGGCCGAAGGCTATCCGGTGGCCGATTCATTGGTAGAAGATGAAGCGCTGGAGACCGCTAAGGAAATCCTGGCGCAGGCGGGCGCTAAGTTCCGCTTGCCTGTGGACGTGGTCATCGCTGATAAGTTCGAAGCGGATGCCGCGCAGAAGATCATGGCGACCGGCCCCATCCCGGATGGCTGGCGCATCCTCGATATTGGCCCGGAGACGGTGGCGCACTTCGCCAAGATCATCGGCGAAGCAAAGACAGTCGTCTGGAATGGGCCGATGGGCGTATTCGAGTTTCCGGCGTTTGCCAAAGGCACCTTTGCGATTGCACAGGCTGCGGCTGAGTCCGGTGCGGTGACCATCGTCGGCGGCGGCGAGTCCGTGGCGGCGGTCAAACAGTCTGGCCTGGCGGATAAAATCACCCACATCTCCACCGGTGGCGGCGCTTCGCTGGAAATGCTCGAAGGACTGACGCTGCCCGGCGTGGCGGCATTGCAGGACAAGTAAACATTCATGTCATTCTGAGCCCAGTACGGGCGAAGAATCTCCCCGCGCTTCGCGCGGGAGACCCTTCACTGCGTTCAGGGTGACATCGAAAGTGTTTTAGCGCGAGATTAATCTCGCGCTACTTTTTTACATGGTGCTTACGAAGCGGCAATGTTTTCATGAGTAAGTTGGACTATAATGGGGGAAAATTACCCAAGGGAGTAAGCGTATGCCCTTTGCTGAAGGCGAAAACATTGGCCCATATCGCATCATCGAACAACTTGGCCAGGGCGGCATGGCGACTGTTTACAAGGCTTATCATGCTGCGCTGGACCGTTACGTGGCTCTCAAGGTGCTGCATCCGGCCTTTTACGAAGACCGGACCTTTACGGCCCGGTTCCAGCGTGAAGCGCGCGTGGTGGCGAAACTGGAACATCCCAGCATTGTGCCGGTGTATGATTTCGCGGAACATGAAAACCGTCCTTATTTGGTGATGAAATACATCCAGGGGGAAACGCTCAAAGCGCGCCTGTCTCGTGGGCCGTTGGAGGCTGGCGAGATCACCCTGGTGGTGGATGCGGTCGGTTCGGCGCTGGCATATGCGCACAGGCAGGGCATCCTACACCGTGACATCAAACCGTCCAACGTGCTGATCAGCAACGACGAGGGGATGTACCTGGCCGATTTCGGTCTGGCGCGCATTGCCCAGGCCGGCGAATCCACGCTTTCGTCCGATTCGATCATGGGTACGCCGCAATACATTTCGCCGGAGCAAGCCCGCGGTGACAAGGACCTGGATGCGGGCACGGACATCTACTCTTTTGGTGTGATGTTGTATGAGATGGTCGTCGGGCAGGTGCCCTTCAACGCAGATACGCCTTTCTCCATTATTCATGACCATATCTATACACCCATGCCCTTGCCGCGATCCATCAACAAGGATGTGCCGGAGAGTGTGGAGCGCGTGTTGCTCAAAGCGCTGGCCAAAGAACGCGCCGACCGTTACGAGGACGTTCGCTCGATGGTGGGAGCTTTCAAAGCTGCCTGGGAAACGGTAAGCGTGCCCATGCAGGACACTGAGCTGACCTTGCCCCCTGTCATAGCCAATCAGGAGGAAAAGGCAGAGGCCGCACACGAGACCGACGCCGGGATAACTGCCATTGCAGAGGAACCTATAAAGAAGCGTTCTCCCTGGCCTCTTGTGGCGGCGGGTGTTTTGTTGGCAATCTGTTGCGTGTTCGCCTTCTTTGTCATTCGCCAGAACCGCCTGAATGCACAGGCGAATCAGAGATCGGAAGCGACCCCCACGCAGGTGGCGGAAGCGCCTCCACCCGTGGAACCTACTCCGTCAAACCCCGAACCGCAGCCGCCGGAACCGGGCGATGTGCCGCCCGAAGTGCAGGAAGCCCGGCGCAAGGCGGATGCCCACCCCGAAGACCCATTCGCGCAACTCGACCTGGCAATGACATACTGGGATGCTGGCATGCAGCATCCTGCCTACGAGACCCTGAACCATGCAGCGGATCTGGCTGGCGACGACCGGGGTTTTCTGGCCGAAGCAGGGAATCAGTTTCACATGCGCCAGGCCTGGATCGCCTCGGCAACTATGTACTTGCGCTTTATCGAGAGCGTTGGGTATAGCGGAGGAGTTCCGGAAGAAATACTCAATAATTTCCACGAGGCTGTCTACATGGCTGCTCCGCAACCGGAGTTGGACCTTACCTTTCCTCTTGTCGAGGATATCATGAATGTAGATAAGTTCATTGGTCTGGTGGCCCAGTCGCGCTTTGCTTACTACACTGGCAGGTTGGAGGAGGGACGGGAACTCCTCAACCAGGTCAAGCGTCTCAAGCCGGGTTTCCCCGAAGCGTCCCTGCTCGAAGCCGAATTCGCCATGGCCGAAAAACGTTTCGAAGAAGCAAAGTTGATCCTTCAGCCCCTGGTTGCCGATCCCGGTACGCCCGAATGGATCAGGGTTATGGCTGAAGAGTTCATCAATCATATTCCCTAGTGCTAATCAAGATTTTTACGTATCTTCTCAAAAAGAAGGGGGGATGTGGGGTGTTGGGGGATGGCTACGCCATCCCCCAACACCCCACGCCCCGATTTATTGAGAAGATACATTTTTACCACCTGACAGTTTATTTCAAAATCAATACGTTGGTCGAGTAGACGGTGTTCTTCCGTCATATCGCCCGTCCTGCCGTCTCGCACCGGCGTGCCTTCGTCCTGGCTCAGGCCAGGGCTCGCGGCACGAACGGTGGCGTTCCGGGCCAGGGAGACCAACATTGCCGGAAGGCTGTTGAAATGTGTGTGGTCTCGATACGCCCCTCAAAGAGTAGATTTCGACAGGCTCAGCGTACCGTTCGGGGCTACTCGACCACCGTACTAGCGGAACTGTCAAATAGTCGATCAAGTTTTATGGTATCTTATTCATCCGAGAGGATATAATTCACCCTAACCCTATAAACAAAAAAGGTTGTGGATAAGGAGATCTATGCGTACACCCATCGTTGCTGGAAACTGGAAAATGAACAAAACTGTCGAGGAAGCCCGCTCGCTGGTCTTCGAGATGAGCCTGAAATTGCGCGAGATCGCAGGCGTCGAAAAAGTGCTTTGCCCGCCCTTCCCGGCGCTGCTGGCCGCCTCCGCCCTGCTGCAGGGCACCGACATCGGCCTGGGCGCGCAGAACCTGCACTGGGAGGAGAAAGGCGCTTTCACCGGCGAAGTGGCTCCCAATATGGTGGCCGAGTTCTGCCAGTACGTCATTATTGGGCACTCCGAGCGGCGCGCGTATTTCGGCGAGACGGATCAGACGGTGAACAAGAAAGTGCGCGCCGCCCTGGCGCATGACCTGACCCCGATCATTTGTGTAGGAGAAACATTGGACGAAAACGAATCAGGCCGGACGGGGGAAGTTGTCCGCCGCCAGATCGGCCTGGGGCTGGCTAACGTCGATCCCGCCAAAGGCGCGGGTCTGGTCGTCGCCTACGAACCGGTCTGGGCCATCGGGACAGGCCGGGCCTCCAGCGGCGAGAACGCCAACGCCGTCCTGGCGGACCACATCCGGCCGGCGCTGGCCGAGCTGTTCGGCGCGGAGACGGCCCAGGCCATCCGCATCCAGTATGGCGGCTCGGTGACCGGGGCCAACGCGGACGAGTTCTTCGGCCAGCCCGAGATCGACGGCGCGCTGGTAGGCGGCGCCAGCCTGAAAGTGGACGATTTCGTGGCGATTGTGCAGGCCGCCAGCAGACCATAGACCATAGACCGTGGACGATGGTACGGTCCACGGTCTACCGTCCATTGTCTATGTTATCCCAATTCCCCGGCCTACTATGGTTCCTGCTGATGCTGGTACCCCTGATCGCCTTGCAGCGCGTACTGCATCGCGAGATCCAGGCCGCGTTATACATCGCTTCCGGGGGAAACGCCCCACTGACCATGGCGGTCTTTTCCATCCTGTTCCTGCCCGGTGTGATCTTGCACGAGTTCAGCCATTTCATCGTGGCGAAGCTGCTGTTCGTGCGCACGCGCGGATTTTCGATCATCCCCAAGATGATGCCGGAAGGCTACCTGCGCATGGGCTACGTGGAAGTGGCCGAGAGCGACATCGTGCGCGATTCGCTGATCGGCGCGGCGCCGTTGATCCTGGGCAACCTGGTGGTGGCCTACATCGCCATCTACCGCCTGCACCTGATCCCGCTCTGGGACGTGCTGCGCAACGGGCAGATGGGCCTGTTCTGGATGGGCGTCAGCCTGCTGCCGGAGGTCCCGGATTTTGCGCTGTGGTTCTACCTGACCTTTGCGATCAGCAGCACTATGCTGCCCTCGCAGTCCGACCGGCACGCCTGGCTGCCGCTGGGTCTCTCGGTGGTGGTGCTGTTCGCGCTGGCGCTCTTCGCCGGGGCCGGTTCCTGGATGATGCTCAACCTGGCGCCCTCGTTGAACGCCTTCCTGCGCTCGGTGGCGACTTTGTTCGGCCTGAGCGCCGCCGTGCACGGGATCTTGATCCCGCCGGTGATGCTATTGCATAAATTGCTGGCCCGCTGGCTGGGCTGGGATGTGGGATAACCGAAGAGACCGCTCCGGTGAGGGGCGGTCTGAATATTTTCTAGTGCCAAGCTAACTGGTTTGGGGCGAGACGGTAACCCTCCCCTAAAATAGTAAAGAGAAGTGGAATCTTCTGGCAAAATAAGCAAGGAGATTCCGATGAAGAAAACAAGGTTCAGCGAAACACAGATTGTAAACATGCTCAAAGAAGCAGAAGCCGGTATTGCGGTAGAGGAATTGAGCCGCAAGCATGGATTTAGCAAAAGTGCCTTCTGCAAATGGAAAGCCAGATACAGTGGCATGGATATCAGCGCTCTGAGGTGGCTCAAAGAGTTGGAAGAAAAGAACCGGCGCTTGAAACAGATGTATGCAGAGTTGAGTCTGGAGCATCAAGCGCTGAAAGATATTGTTCAAAAAAAACTATAAAGCCTGATGAGCTTTCACACTCTTAACGCAATTGCCATTTCATATCTAAAATCAAAGGATTTTTGCTTTGGAATTTGACCACTCCCTGATGGAGGCCGTAGTCGAAATTGTAAAAGTCGCCTCTACAGAGCATCCCCGAAGTGTAGCGCAGCGGACGAGGCGACTGTCACGTATACTTCACCGAAACCCTATACCAGCGTCCTGACCACTTTTCCCCATGCCGAGCGCACAACCCAGGCCGCCAGGAACCCGACCGCAAACCCCTCCAGTAACCCCGCCCACAGACCGGCGCGCACCCCGGCCCACTGCCCGACCTGCCCGCCCGCAAAGATAGCCGCAGCCATGGTTGGCAGCAAGCCGATCAAGTCTAGAAACAAATTGCGCTTCATTTTCTCGCGGGTACATTCTGCCTGCAAATAGGCTTGCCAGTGATTATGTACAGAAAAAACAATCGCTATTACAATACTCAATAACAGCGCTACCAATCCTACTTGGCTTGAAAAGGTAGGCCAGAAAAGCAAGGTTGCCAACAATGGAACGATGGTAAATAACGGGACGAAGAGCAAAAGTTTCTGAAAATATTTGGGCATGGCTTACTCTTTGCAACTCTATCCTGGTCTAGATGATTTGTATTTACGCTGGATTTCTTGCCTAACATAGTTTTCAAAACTTGGCTTCCATTTTTCAATGGTGCTCTCGTCTACAAACATGCTAAATATCTGGTCACTTAGATTCTCAAATTCTCGACCGTTATGTGTTATATCTTCTATAAGATATTTACTGTATGGCATATTTAACTTCATAGGAGGCCATCTCAGTGGACGTTTGAGAACGAAATCTAATAAGCGTTCACAATTGGACCAACCCTCTTCTTTGGCAAAAGATTTATCTGGTGTGCCTATGAATAAACTAATTCCCCATTCTTGAATAAATAACAATTTAATTCTCCGGAGATCGGACTCCAAGCCCACACGAATTTGAAAAGGATGTTGTCGTTCAGATTTGAAGGTTATCCGAAATCTGTATTTCGTGAACAAAAATTTATATGATGCTTGTATAAGTCTTATTAGCTCATTTGTATTCATATTTCCTTCTAGCACTTCTCTTCTTTATTATTATTATGGGATTATTTTTATCCAGCTATTACCGACCAGCTCGTACCCTTTTTTAGGTGCATTCTCCAGAAGCCATTGAATTTCCTTTGCACGATAAGATTTAGGATCCTTAGCAAGAACGTCCCATATATCACCGCTAACAAAATCGATTCGTTCTACGCCAGATTCAAGTTGATTTTCCAGAAACTTCTCATTAATAACCCAAAACTCAATACCATTTTCATCTAATAGTTTTGAGATCTCTGACCCTGTATCTAGGAAGATTCCTCCATTATCAAGCGCTTCTTTTACATAACCTCCCCCATCTTCCATTTTATCCCATTTTCCTAATACTAATCGATTTCCACTTCCTCTGGTGGAATTATCAACAATTATCTGTAGTAATTCTTCGCTTCCATCTCCCCTTTTACCAATTTTGACATATTTTTGAGCAGCATTGATTCCTTCTCTTGTTGATTGCGGTAAGTTTAATGCTCCACTTGTTACAGAATAAAACACTTCGTTATCCGTAATTTCACTTAGCTCTCTAACAATTCTTTCCGCATTCTCCCCAGTTATTATTAGAATTCCATTCTCACTTACCTCGAGAATTTCATCTCCATGCCTCTCCAGTATATCGATACCATCATCACCATACTTTTTGATTAGAGAAATAGCATTATCACCATATTTCACTAGTAGATCAATACCTTTATCACCATAATCACGAATTATTTCAATTGCATCACTTTGATATCGTCTAATCAAGACAATCGCATCATCACCGTATACCTTGACGAAATCAACTACATCGTCACCATATTTTGTTGTCCAACCGCTCATTTCTTCCCCTAATTCTTTTGCAATTGTATTCCCAGGCATTCCCCCATCTAAATGTTCTAATTCTAATTCAGCCAAGGTTTCACTAGCTCCATTACTATCCCCATAAAACGTCTGCATTCCCGCTTTGACTACCAAAGAAGTTTCTTCGATAAAATCTACAACCTTCATAGCTGGATCAATAAGGCTAGAGCATGTAGGGTTCATAGTGCAAAAAGTTATTCCAGCGCCTAAAACCTTTGCGCCAACCACAGCAATACCAGCAGTAAGTACTGTGGTGAATATAGAAATTACAGTGTTTTTGATTATGTTCTCATGCCAATCTCGCCCATAGTGCGTATTGAGAGCTATTGTTCCGCCAACAGTAATTACCCCGGATAATGCTATAGCTCCGATAATTACAGGTGCCGCTGCCCCACCAGTTAATATAATTGCAGCTGTCCCAAGTCCTATTGCCACCCCTATCCCTATAGACGCCACTACTTGATGTCCGTCTATCCAATCTATTGCCTTCTC